>JBNGED010000114.1:0-6656 GCA_049975605.1 Sediminispirochaetaceae bacterium
GCCTCCACCTGCATTTCATAGATCTCAGGATAAGATACGGCGATCCGGCAGCCGCGGTGACCGAGCATCGGGTTGAACTCCTGCAAACTTTCGGACTGCTTCTGTATCTGCTTTTCGGTTATATTCTTCTTCTTTGCCGTTCCCTGCATGAAGGTCACGAACGCCTTGGTCTGCTCCTTGTTGTGGGGCAGGAATTCGTGGAGCGGCGCGTCGAGCAGCCGTATGGTGACCTCCTTGCCGTCCATCACTTTGAATATCTTGTAGAAATCATCCAGCTGCATCTTCTTCAGCTGAGCGAGGACCATTCTCCGTTCCTCTTCGTTCTCGGAGAGTATCATCTGCCGGAAAACATTGATCCGCTCCTCCTTGAAGAACATGTGCTCGGTCCGGCACAGTCCGATTCCCTCCGCGCCGAACAGCACGGCAAGTTTGGAATCACGCTCGGAATCAGCATTTACCCGTACCTGGAAACCACTTACCGACTTCTTGACGATATCTATGAACTCCAGCAGTCCGGAGTCCTTCGGATCGGGTTCTATGAGTTCAGCCTTGCCGAAATAGATGTTCGGGTCTCCGTAATGGGGTACCTGGAGTGTAATCAGGTCGCCCTCTTTGACGGTGTGCGGACCGATCTTCGCGCTGCTGTTGTTGAACTGGATATCCTTGTAGACGAGTGAGACTTTACCGTACTGACGCGCTACAACCGATGCATGGGCGGAGTAGCCTCCCTCTGAAGAAAGCACCCCCGTAGCTACCTCAATAGCCTTCACGTCATCGGCGAAGGTGGCCGGCATACAGAGGATCATTCGTGTATCTTCACCCTTCTGCTGTGCGTTACGGTGGGCTTCCAGCAAACCATCGGTGGTAAAATAGATCCGGCCGATTGCTGCGCCTGGAGCACCGGATATGCCGCCTGACACACTCTTGAAGCTCTTCACCGATTCGGGCTGAATGATCGGGTGCAGAATCTCATTCAGCTGTTCCGGTTTGATACCGTGAATCAGATGAGGATCTTTGATAATTTTTCTTCCGTAAAGGTCCAGAAGCATCTTTATATCCGCCTGTGTGGACTTGTTCAGCAGCGGACGCTGATCCACGAACCAGAGCTTCTTGTTCTCGATCGTGAAACGGATGCTTCTGATCTCTGTGAAGTGGTCCTCCACGGTTCTGGCGGTCTTTTCCAGCTCTTTTACATACTTGGGAGAGAGCTTCAGGATATCCTGCCCCTTTCTCTCCTCCGAATCGAAGGTATCCGGAACATACCAACCGTGTATCTTTCCCTCGCCGGTAACGGGATTCCTGGTGCTGTACTCACCGCTTCCGCTGTCGCTTCCATAGTTGCCGTACACCATCGGCTGGACCAGCAGGGCGGCGTCTTCGTTGTCCAGTTCATCGATATTAAGCAGCATACTCACCCTTCGGAGGCTGTAGTAGAGCTGTTCGTATGCATCGGTAAAGAACTCCTTCGGAAAGAGCGGACGAAGCTCTTTGATCTTCTTCTTGAATGTTGCCAGTGATGCATTGTTGTTGAGAACTTTATCGAGCTCATCTATCCGGTCCGTATACACCTTGATGTTCTTCTGGTCCTCCTTTATCTCGGCTATTCTCTTCTCTACCTGGAAGAGGCCGTGAATGCAGAAGAGCATCTCGTGATGACTGAAATCCTCTCCGACGTAGTCGGCGAATCCCTGCAGGGTCTCGTCAGTCAAGCCGAAGTTGTGAAGAGTCGGATAGTGAACTATCGCCAGGTTAGGACTAACAACTACTTTTAACAGCAGCGGGTTCTCGGGATCGTTGTACTTCTTGCCTGTCTCCTTTTCACATTTTTCTATGTATTGAACGATATTTCCCGCCAGGTCGTATGTGTCCAGGTGAGCCGCAATTTTTGAATCAAGAATAAATCCGGGTACGATCGGAAGATCGAGTTCGGCGAACTCCATTGCCTGCTTGCCGCGAATACCGAACCGTTCCCAGGTCTTCTTCCTCTTTACAAAATTATTTCTACTGAAAAAATGTACCGCAGTATCCATATATCCCCCTCAGAACAGATTCAGAATGGTATTCACTGGAAATTTCAGGAATGATTCGAATTGCGGGCTGGCCCCCTGCCGAAGGTACCGCTGAAGTTTGGCGACATCCTGTATATCCTCACCGGCCACAGCGAACAGGATGGTACTGCCGTGCTTCACCTTACCCCATTTGAACAGGGAGTGTATGTCGTGAATTCTCTCGCCTTCGTAGTAGATATACACCTCCAGAGATGGGTGTTTCGCATTGTAACTCTGGATTATCTTTTTCCAGGCTTCTACATTTCCATTGTGAAACAGCTCATTGGTGACGGGAATGGAGTAAAAAGGCGTCATGCGGCGCTTCTTTGAAGTCGTCTGGGCGGCAGCTTCCTCTTCTTCCTCACCTTCAGGTACGCCCTCTTCTTCCTCTTCTTCCTCGGCTTCCTCTTCTTCTTCCCACTCTTCTTCCTCTTCTTCCTCCTCTTCCTGCTCCAATTCGAATTGCTGGAACTTGTTCCTGCCCTTCAGAAGGATGTCGGGAGACTTGACGTTTTTCCCTTCGAGGAATTTTATCAGGGTATTTATGGCAGTATCTTCCTGCTTTGAAGTGTCCTTCTCGTCCACCTGCCCTGCATATATAGTGACCAGTTCATTTTCCTTGAAGCCGTGGAGGCTCTCAAAATGCTCCGGGTTCTTCGGATTGAGGACCAATGCACCGAGGTCAGGATGGAAATAGACCAGAACTATATCGACAGCCTTCCAGCGCGGCACCTCTTTCATAATTGCAGCGAAGTCACTGAGGGTAATTCTCATCGTATGTGAGTAGTATGAATATCCGTACTTGTCCAGAAGTATTGCCGAGATCGTCGGTACTACCTGCTGCTGGCCGATCTCTTTCTCATCCAGAAGGGCATTGAGGACATCCGCCGCATTGTACCCCTCTTCGATGTAACCGACGACATCGGTTACACTTCGGAAATGTGACAAAGCCGTATTGAATCCATCCTTCGTGGACAGATGTTCAAATTGATATAATGATTCCATCCCGCCACCTCATCGTAATTTTTTCAAATAATAACGCCCCCTTACGGGGGCGTATCGGGCTAATTGTCTTTTACAATGATTTCATTCCGTCGCTGCCTTTCTTTGGCCGGCCTCTTTTCTTGGCTCCGGGCTTCTTGGCGGTACTCTTCTTTGAAGTACTCTTCTTCTGGCTGCTCTTCACAACCGTCGAAGATGAGGAAGCACCCTTGCTTTCGGAAGGAGTATTCAGCATATCAAGATACCCCTTGCCCTTGGTTGAGGTGTCCTGTGCGCCGGCCTCAGCGCTCATTGGACCAAGATCGGTTGCGAAGTGCTGATCGATGTCGTCACGTAAGGTTGAACGGCGTCTCGAGAATGATGCGAAGGCTGCATCCTGGAAACCCTTGGATACGCCGTGGAGAAACTCGTTCAGCACGTTGGCCATGCCGTCCAGGGTCGCTTTCTTTCGTTTGATTGAGGTGATATCGACATCCAGCAGGAGTCCCGGCTGAATGTGATACGGGTTGATGATGTAATCGAACTTGTTGAACTCCTGCTGCAGGAACTGCAGTCGGTCCTCAATCACCCGGCGCTGTACCGGATAGCGGAATCCGTACATTGTCTGAAGCTTTTCCTTCATCATGTTGAGCTGCCGTGCGATTCTGTTCTTGTCGAATACATAGGTCCTGTTCATCTTCTCGACCTGAGTCTCCGCAGGATTAACGAAGGTGATCTCGTCCCATACTTTGTCGATATCTTCGTATACCGGATCACCGGTTTTTTCCTTGATCTTGCGTCTGATCTTGTTCTTGTAGATCTTGGCGAGGTCCTTGTAATCGGTAATCCGCTTGAACATCTTCTTGTCTTCGTAAACCATATCGAGGACGTCCCAGATGTGCTGTACTTCTACCTCGAAGGACTTAACCTGTACGTCGTAAGCCTTCCGCTCTTCAATCAGCTGAGCATTGTCGAAGTATTTCAGCTTGATGGCATACCGTTCATCGGGAAGTTCGCGGTCGTTGGTGTCTTCATATTCGCGGATGATCAGTTCACGGGCATTCTTGAGGTTCTCGATGTACTGATAACCCATCTTGGAAGTGTCGAGAATACTGGTAATGCTGTTGATGGCGGTGTTGAAACCCCGGTTCCGGATGTTTTCGAGGTCGATCACTTTCTTGAGGTTCTCACGAATGTTGAGTGAATCAAACTCTTCGGGATCTATTTCCGCTCTCAGGCCTTCAACACGGTCCATGAGCGCCTTCGACATAATGGCATAGCGCCTTGAATTCTGGTTGTCGATGTCGTCGGAGGTGTGGTTCTCAACCCGGCGCATCTTCTCGAAGAGAATCTCGCTGTCGCTCATCTCTTCCTTGCCCTGCTCGAGGTACTCATCCTTCAGTTCTTCGATCTCCTTCTCGATAGCATCCATGATGTGCTTGGAGAGGAGGTCCTTGATGATGTATTCAACTGTTGCCTGATAATGGAAAATCGGGCTGATGAGTTCGGAATCCAGGATGTTGACCGATAATTTGACGTCGCTGACTGTCTTCGGCCTGTAAATATTGTCCTTGAAAGAACATTTCACGACTGAATAGGCATTCTCACCCCTGATGAAGGCCCCTACATCGGTCTTCTGCCGCAGCAGGGCGTTGGTGAGGTTCTCAAGGTCGTTCACGCCGCGCTGAATGTGTCCCTGAAGGTGACCGTACATGTTTACGATCGACTTCTCGATCTCACCGGTGTTGAAACGGTCCATACCGCCGACTTCGTCGAGAAGGGCCGATATTTCCTTCGGCGTGTACCGGCTCATGACCTTCATTTCTTCACGGTCAACGAAGTTACGTACCTTCTTGAGCATTTCGTCTTCAGAGGTAACGATATAACGGTTGAACATGTTCTGGTAGTTCTGATTGAAGTAATTGTACAGCTTCTCTTTGATACCGCCCATTATATCAAGTCGCTCGAGCACCTCTTTGGGAAGTTTAGAAGCAACATGGTTGATAACCTTATCCACTTCTTCTTCCAGAAGACGATCTACTTCGGCCTGCTGATCCCTGCTCTCCTGCGCTAATGAATTACGAGAACCGACTGCGCTTCTTTTGGTAGGATGAAACACCATCGGGCTTTTTGGTAAATCTATGCTTCCCATTGCACTCTCCTTATTATTTTCCTTGTTTGCACTATACTAATAGATTATCAATATGTTCCGCAAAATGTAAAGCACGTTTTTTTTTTTGTTACTTTTTTTCCTTCTTTTCATGTTATATTCATGATAGGATATTGATGATGAAAATGCAAATTGTATTTTACCGGTTTTTCTCAGTTCTCTGCATTCTTGTGTTCATGGGCGGGGCGACCTTGCAGCTGCAGGCTGACAGCAGAGAGGGGAATCTGGATGTGTTCCTGTTGTTGGACCGCTCTCTTTCCATGGAGCAGGAGTTTCAATCTCTTCAGAAGTACGTTGAGAACAACGTTTTTGATACAGTTTTGCAGAGCGGAGATTCCCTCAATATGATAGCATTTTACGGCGAAACACAGCCGATAGTATCCGGTGTTTTCGGCCATGATGTGGAACTGTCCGAACTCAATTCCCTCTTATATTCGCTGCAGGCGGACCGGCACTATACAGATATCGGGTCGGCTCTGGATCTTCTGGAAAAGAGTGTTGCAACGAATTCCAGAGCGGGTTATCCCAGTTACGTACTGCTGCTGACAGACGGGATCCATGAGGGTCCTCCCGGAAGCCCCTATCCGGGGAAAACAGATACCTTTTCTCATCCGCTGCTTGAACTCCAGAAACAATCTCAATTCGAAGGCTGGAATATATGCCTTCTGGCCATTACAGTTGAAGATAAGGCAGATGAACTGGCAGAGGAAGTGATATCTGCATGGCAAGCTCGTAACTGAGGAGTGTAATGAGCGATTTCAACAGTCTTACTCATTTCATTCATGCATTTGATAAATTTATCCTCACTGCGCATGAGACTCCCGACGGCGACGCCCTCGGAAGCGAATGTGCGATGTATCTTGCCCTTCAGCATCTAAAAAAAGAGGTTATAATCTTCAATGCCGATCCGACCCCCGAAAAATATTACTATCTGGAAGGGGCCGAACACATCCGTATTCTCAAAGCGAAATCCCAGATTCCCTCTGATATTGGCGAGTACGTTCTCCTGATCCTCGATACGAACGACATTCACAACATCGGTCAGGTCGCTGACATGCTTCTGCCCAGGGTCAGGGAGTATTTTATCATTGACCATCATGAGTCCGATGAGGATGTAATCCTCGATAACCACATCGAAGAATCAGCCTCTTCCACGTGCGAAATACTGTATCAGCTGTTCGAGTTATTAGGGGTTCCCCTTACCCTCCCGATTGCAACGGCCCTGTTCACCGGGATCGTCTATGATACCGGCTCGTTCATATACCCGAAGACATCCGCCGGGACCTTCAGCATCGCCCATAATCTGGTCAAAAACGGAGTGAATCCGAACTACATATACCGCCGGATCTATGAAAGCAACTCTATTTCCGCTCTTCGGCTCCAATCAAGGGTCCTTTCTACCCTCGAACTATTCTACAATCAACACGTGGCCGCCCAGACCATGACCCGGGACATGA
>JBNGED010000114.1:6666-7122 GCA_049975605.1 Sediminispirochaetaceae bacterium
ATGATCTTCGAGTGCAGGGCCAAATACGAAGAAGCAGACACCCTGATCAATATACCTCTCAAAAGCGAAAAGGTCATGGTTTCCCTGTTTTTCAAGGAGAATGAAGAAGGAATTCTCCGCTGCTCGCTTCGATCAAAGGAAGATATCAACGTGGCTGAAATCGCCCAGCTCTACGGAGGCGGGGGGCACAGGACCGCCGCGGGGTTCAAAAGTATCTGGCCCCTTGAAACGATCAAACAAAAAGTGTTAGAAATGCTAGCAAAATACTTCCCGGAAGCACAGTGAAAATGACGAGAAAATCTGTTCTATCAACTCTGACTGCCGTTCTCCTGTTTCTTGTACTGTTATCCGCCTGCCGGCAGGAACCCGGTTCAACATCTTCTACCTACCTGCAGGAACCGAAACAGGTCGATCTCAGCCGGGACCAGACTGCCCGCATCACCGACACTGCCCGGC
>JBNGED010000115.1:0-7072 GCA_049975605.1 Sediminispirochaetaceae bacterium
GGACCGAGTGTACTGCGTCCAGAAGGCGCGCCGCTTCATTCTGATCGATGCTGCCGCTGGAGCGCAGGGGATGTATTCCCGCTGCGAAGAGGGCTTCGTCGCAGTAGATGTTCCCGAGTCCGGCGATAAAATTCTGGTCCAGGAGGAGGGCCTTGATCTGCCGGCGGCGGGACTGCAGCATGCCGTGGAACTGTTCCCCTGTGAGAGGCGAAGTGAGGGCGTCCGGTCCGAGGCGGCCGAGGATCTCTTCCGGGTGAGACGTGCATATCAGCCGGCCGAAGGTACGGGTATCGTGGAAGCGGAGGATACTTCCGTCGTCGAGGGAAAAAACGACCCTGTCGTGGGGGTCGTCCGGTTCATCTACCGCTGTCAGCGCGAACTGACCGGTCATCCGCAGATGGGCCAGGATGGAGATTCCGCCGCTCAGGGAGAAATGGATGAATTTCCCGTGACGGCTGATTGCCCCGAAGGTCAGACCCGATACATTGCAGACAAAGCCGTCCGGTGACAGGGGCCTGACGATGCCCGGTCTTCTCACGTCGACGGAGAGTATTCTGCGGCCGGGCAAACCGGCCGCGGTCAGATCGTCGATTACCGTCTGGACTTCCGGCAGTTCGGGCATGCGCGTCTTACTTCCTTCACGTTACTGCCGGGCTAGAGTGCCCGCAGATAGCCGGTGCCGTGCTGCTTCACCACGCGGATGAAGTTGTCTATTGAGCGGTCGTATCCGGCTTCGACGTCATTCGGGAAATAACAGGCGGGCAGTTCACCCATCCGGCGGTGATAGGCCAGGCATTCACAGCACAATCCTTTGCGGCTGCAGGGATAGGTGCAGTTGCAGCTGGCGGCATTTTTCTGTTTCGTGCATTCGCTCATGGTATCGGTCCTTTCATAGAAAGTTGTATTTCAAAAACCCGGCGGCGGACGGTACGTCCCTCCGGCACGTTGTCGCCCCGGCGTCTTGTCTACCCAGGGTCCTTCGCATATTCTCACTGCAGGCTGGCATGGGCCTGCTTCAGCGTCTCGATGATCGGGATCTGCTGAGGGCACTTCTCCTCGCACTCGCCGCATTCGATGCAGTTGGAGGCCCGTTCCCGGCTGCCGAAGACCAGGTTGTACACCCTCCGGGGCTGGTTGAGGTCTCCGTACATGTGGAGTTCGTTGTACAGCAGCAGGTTGCGGGGAATGTTCACGCCGTTGGGACAGGGCATGCAGTAGCCGCAGCCGGTGCAGTCGACCTTGCGGAGGGCTGAGTACTCCCGCCGTAAGCGTTCAAAGAGTTCTTTTTCTCTCTCTGAAAAAATGCGGGGCTTCGAGCGGGCGGCGCTGTCGAGGTTCTGCTCCACCTGCTCGAAGGTGCTCATGCCGCTCAGGACCGTGGACACTTCGGGCTGGTCCCAGAGCCACTGCAGGGCGAGGGCGACATGTTCGTTCCGCGCGCCGGCGGACTGCGTGCCGCTTGATCTGTCCACGGAAAAATCGGCGCCGAGCTCTTCCCAGACCGACCTGATCGACTCCGGAGGCGGGGCGGCGATCTGTCCGCCCTTGAGAGGCTCCATGACCACAACGGCCAGTCCCTTACGGGCGGCTTCAAGAAGCCCTTTCCGTCCGGCCTGGTATTCGGTATCCATGAAATTGTACTGGATCTGGCAGAATTCCCAGCCGTCGTATTCGGCGAGGATCTGTTGGAAGACCGGATACGCATCGTGGAAGGAGAAACCGATGTGGCCGATCAGGCCTTCCTCTTTCGCCCTTTCGGCGGCTCTGAGGAGTTTGAGCTGTTTCGTTTTCTCCCAGTGCTTTGCATTAAGGGCGTGGATCAGGTAGAGGTCGATGCGGTCGGTCCGGAGCCGGTCGAGCTGTATTTCCAGGTACCGGTAGAAATCGTCATGGGCCTCCACGTCCCAGACGGGGAGCTTGGTGGCCAGTTTGACCTTCTCCCGATAGCCGTCCCCGAGTATACGGCCAACGCATTCCTCGCTCTTTCCCCCGTGGTAGGGGTAGGCGGTGTCCACATAGTTCACCCCCGCGTCGATGGCGGACCGCAGCATCCGGGCCGCCAGCTCTTCATCGATCCTGCTTGTGTCGCCGTCCAGGACCGGAAGCCGCATGGTTCCGAAGCCGAGGGCTGATACGTCCCATCCGAGTTGTCCAAAAGGCCGGTAGTGCATTTTCATGAGTAATAGTATAAAGAATTAGACCCCGGGTGTGAATATGAAGACGTGTCCCGATCAGTAGGAGCCGACCGGTTCCTTGACCTCCAGACCCATGTCCTGCAGTACCGCCTGCCGGGATGTGTTGCGGGAACGCTTGTGATCGAGATAATCTGCGCGGGTGACGATACCGACCATCTGACTCTCCTCCACGATGGGAAGATGCCCGATATTGTGGTTGAAGAGGAGCTCCTCTATACGCCACACAGTCGTGTCCGGGGGCGCGGTGATAATATTCCTGCTCATGTAGGCTTTCACCGGCGCATGCATCTGTTCGGCGCGTCTCCCCTTCATAATGTCCCGCAGGGTGATAAAGCCCACCAGGTTGTGATCTTCGCCCAGCACGGGAAGTCCGGTGTGGGAAATTTTTTCCATATAGAGGGACGCTTCCAGCAGGCTTGCGTCGAGGTGAATGTGGTCTACTTCCCGGGTCATGATCTCGGCTGCTGTTACCGCCGGAGTCAGGAGCCGGTCGAGATGAGCCAGCAGCTTGGCGTATACCATCTGGCCGTCCTGGTTCTTCACGGTTGCCGAAGCGGCCTTCTCATGCCCACCGCCGCCGAAGTCCTTCAGTATCTCGTTCAGATGAATGTTCCGCTTCTGGTTCCTGGCGATGATCAGGGTCTTGTTTTTTTTCTTGAAGTGAAAAAGGGCGAAGTAGACATCCTGGTTCTCGACTTCGAATACCTTCTCGACCACTGCCCCCAGTCCTTCGGCCTCGTTCTCGATCTCCCAGTAGCTGGTGATCACCCTGTGCCCGTGGATCGTGCAGTACTCGAGACGGTTCAGCAGCTCGTGGAAGAGGGTGATCTGGTACTTGGCTGCCAGAGGGGTCAGGATCGTCTTGACGATATTGAGGTCGGCCCCTGATTTGAGGAGGAAGGAGGCCACGCTGAAGTCCGCTTCACCCACGTTCTCATGGGTGAAGTTGCCGGTGTCGGCATAGATCCCGGCGAGGGCGATGGAGGCGTCCTCCGGGGAGATATCGAGGACCTGCTTCATCACCTCGACTCCCAACTGGGTGGTGTTGGAACCGGTGGGAGAGTAGTGGATCTCTGCTTCCGGAAAACCGTTCTCGTCTCCCGGATGGTGATCGTAAACTTCGATGTGAGCATCGTCGTTCCCGATATACTGGAAATATTCCTTCACCCGGCTGTAGGTGCGGGTGTCCACAATGACGATATTCTCGACATGTTCGTTCTGCAGGTCCTTCGGATTGATGAAGTTGAAATTGTTCTGGAACAGGTTCTCCGCCTTCTTCGCAACCGGATGGATGAGCCGGCTCTTTACCGGCACGTACCCCGGATAGAGGTACTTGGCCAGGACGATGGACCCGAGGCAGTCGAGATCGGTGTTCGAATGGCCGATTATAATGTTCATTGCGGGCTCCTCAGTTGTTCTGCTTTAAGTGTAACACTTTTCCCGCCGGGCGCAAGGCTGTCGCGGCCGGGTCTGAGGGGAGGGGCAGCTGGATCTGAGGGCCGTCTCGGCGGAAATAGCCCAATATCCCCGATTGTAGACCGCTGCGCTTCCTGATAGTATGGAATCCGCGCTGCTTCTGCCGGTTGCCGCGTTATATATCCGGCGCGGATGGTACGTCTCTCAACAAGCTTCGAACTACGCAGGATGGGATGAAACATACGACACAGCTCAGGCTGCTTTTGAAGATTGCTCTGCCTCTGATGGCCGGCAATCTGGTACAGACACTCTACAACCTCACCGATGCCTTCTTCCTGGGTAAGCTCGGAAAGGCGGAGCTCTCCGCTCCCACCATCGCTTTCCCGATTATCTTTTTTCTCATTCTCTTCGGGATCGGACTCTCTATGGCTGGAACGACCCTCATCGCCCAGGCCAAGGGGAGGGGCGACGATGAAAGGGTTGATTTCTACGTAGGTCAGGCCACATCTCTGATGATCATTGTCTCGTGTGTTCTGGCCTGTGCCGGTATTCTGCTGGCAAAGCCGCTGTTGATACTGCTGCAGACGCCGGACAATGTCTTTGCCTTTACCTTCGACTATATGATCATCATTTTTGCTGGACTGCCGTTCATGTTCGGATTCCTCATTCTGCAGAGCACCATGCAGGGAATCGGCCGGACTGTGGTGCCCCTGGTGCTGCAGGTATTCACGGTAGCTCTGAATGTTGCTCTGGACCCCCTGCTCATCTTCGGTGTGGGGCCGTTCCCGGCAATGAGCGTGCGCGGGGCCGCGATGGCGACGGTCATTGCAAGAGGCATCGGGTCTGCGGTTGCATTCGTAGTGCTCCTCCGGGGCAGCTACGGACTCAGGCTCAGGAAGGAACACATGCGGCTCGACGGGAAGACGGTCCGGCTTTTTCTCAGGATAGGTCTGCCCTCTTCCTTCGGACAGGCGGTCTCGGCTCTCGGGTTCACGGTCCTGCAGGGAATCGTCAACTCCTTCGGTACTGCGGTGATCGCCGCCTTCGGGGTGGGGAACCGCCTGATAAGTCTCTTCAATATGCCGGCGATGGGAATCTCACGGGCGACGACTACCCTGGTCGGACAGAATCTGGGAGCACGGGATGTGGACAACGCCAAAGCGACAATCCGGCTGAGTATCATCATCAACCAGGCATTTCTCATACCGTGCATGATCCTCGTCTTTTTTTATGGAAACGAGTTCGTCCGCTTCTTCGTGGACGATCCCGAAACGATACGGTACGGGGCGCAGCTGTTCCGCGTAGTGGCCCCGTCGGTGGTGTTTTTCGGGTTTTTCCATGCAACCACAGGAGCCCTGCAGGGAGCCGGGGATACCAGGCCGGTGATGTATCTCAATATCGCCCGGTTGTGGGTCCTGAGGATTCCGGTTGTCTATCTGCTTGCATACGTCGTCGGGCTCGGACCGGCCAGTATCTGGTGGGGAATGTTTGTATCCAACATGGTGACCGCGGCGGCGGGGATGTTCTATCTTCGAAAAGGGACGTGGGTCACTGCGCTAAATCCGGGGGAAGTCTAGGGGCGGAGGAACACGCAGCCTTCCCAGGGACCCAGGCGGATTCTGCGCTCACCGTTCTGCTGCTCCTCCGGACAAGGCTCCTCCGATCCGTTCTCTGCTGCCGGCCGGATTTCCGTCAGCCGAACTTCCGCCGGCCTGCGGCGGGTGGAGAACAGCCGATTGAGGCCGGTGTCCAGGGGAATCGGCCGTGATATTCGTCCTGAAAAATTGAGCAGTACGAGAATCTTCTCCTCCGGCTCGTCTTCGGTTGACCCCGAGACACGCTCGTAAGCGAGGACCGACGGGGGAGCGGGAAGAAGCTTCAGCGTGCCGCCGTGCAGAGCGGGATGTTTTCTCCGCAGTGCGATGAGCCTGCGGTAACAGGCAAGCAGTGAATCCGGATCATCCATCTGCGTCTCTACATTGATCTTGGTGTAATCGGAGTTCACCGGCAGCCACGGTCCGGCGGCGCCGTCGGTGAAGCCCGCGCGGGCGTGCGCGTTCCACTGCATCGGAGTGCGGCAGCCGTCCCGCTGCACGGCGCCGCCGGTGAGACGGTTCAGCAGTCTGAGCTTCCAGGCGGGGCTGGCCCCCAAGTGATGGGCCACCGCATCCCTGGATTCCTTCGGCGGGATCGACCCCTGCTGCATTCCGATCTCTTCACCGTAGTAGGTGAAGGGTACGCCCCGGGCCGTGAACTGCAGGACGGTGTTAAGCTTGACCTTCCGCAGATCGCCGCCGAGGCGGCTGAAGCGCCGCGCCCGGTCGTGATTGGAAAAGACATAGACAGGCATAAAAGGCTCGGGGAAGTGCTCCTCGAATTCCGTTATCATCCGGCGGACCGCTCCGGCGCGAAACGGGGTACTCATCGTCTTGAAGAGGAACACGAGGTTCAGGCCGTCAGGCTGCTCCCGGCCGCAGTACCTGCGCAGGAGCTCCGGCTTACCGAAGGTCTCCCCCACGAGAAAGCGGGTGGGATCGCTGAACTCATCGATCAGGGCCCGCAGCTCCCGTGCGAATTCGAAGTTATCGTGATGGTTCTGGGTCATTTCCGTGGAGCGCAAGAGGAATCCTTCGTTCGCTTCATCCGGTACCAGCCGGCATGAGCGGGGATTGTCCCGGAAGCCGGGATCTTCATAGACTGAGCCGATGATGTCCAGGCGAAAGCCGTCTACTCCCTGACCGAGCCAGAAGCGGAGCATCCTGAACATCGCCTCTTTTACCTGCGGGTTCCGGTAGTTCAGATCGGGCTGGAAAGGGAGAAAGGACGCCCAGTACCACTGACCGGTGGATGTATGGTAGTGCCAGCCCCTGCCGCTCACCATGCTCATCCAGTTGTTGGGCGGGGCTTTGCCCCCGGGCTTCCGTCCGTCCCGCCATACATACCAATTCCGCTTCGGATTGTCCCTGCTGGAAGCCGATTCACGGAACCACTCGTGCTCGTCGCTGGTGTGATTGAGCACCATGTCGAGGACCAGCTTCATGTTTCTCGAATGGACCTGCCGGATCAACTCGCGGAAGTCCTCCATCGTCCCGTATTCAGGAGCGATCGAGTAGTAGTCGCTGATATCGTAGCCCAGGTCTCTCTGGGGGCTGCGGAAAAACGGCGAGATCCATATCGTTTCGAATCCAAGCTGCTGAACGTAGTCCAGCCGGGATATAATTCCCCGCAGATCGCCGATCCCGTCGCCGTTGCTGTCCTGAAAGGAACGGGGGTAGATCTGGTATACGGTTGTTTTTTTCCACCACAGATCGGCATTCTCCGCGGTAGACCGCGCGTGATTCATACCCGGGAGTGTACATTTTGAAGGAAAGTGTGTACACACCCGGGAAGACTCTTCAAAAAAATATGTCAATCGAAAGCGACTTTGTCCCGGAAATAGAAGTTTAGAAATTTGATACCTT
>JBNGED010000116.1:0-7035 GCA_049975605.1 Sediminispirochaetaceae bacterium
GGTCTCCCTGCTGCATCATCTTCACCAGCTCATCGATCTTTTTCTTCTGCTGCGCCGGGAAGGCCTGCGAAAGCTCCTCGCCGATCTCGGAAGAGGTGATGGTCAGAAAATCCTGTTCCGTACGGTTCGACAGGTATGACCGGAACTCTTCGGACAGAATGATGTAAAATTTCCGGCTGCTCATGTGCAGGTTCTTCTCCCGCAGGTCCCTGAGTACTCTGGACAGCTGCTTGTAGGGCCGCCGTCCCGCGTGGACGGACATGAAGCGCCTGACCCCCCTGGCGAGCCGTCCCGTAAAGCTAAGGATGAAGATCGGGCCGAACAGAATAACGGCCACCACGATACCCAGGGCAAGCCGGGTGCCCGGAAGGAAGAGCTGGTCCTTAATTCCGAAGAACTCGATGTCCCGTTCCTGAAGAATCGACTTCGTGTGCAGCTTGACGTCGCTGAAGACCACATCACCGAAGACTATCGAGGGGAAGGTCCGCGTGCCTGCGGCGAAGGGGGTGAAGGAGATCCGAATTTCCCAGTTGGGAGTTCCGCTCTTCAGTTCGACCTCATGTATCTCGATCCAACTCACCACCGGAATCTCCCGCGCAGGCAGGAGTCGCATTCCCGGCTGGGGGGCAATCATGGCCCGCATCTCCACCCGGTCCCCCACGTAGAAGTCCGGCGGCAGGTAGATGAGCTCCTTCAGGTCCGCCCCTTCCAGAGCAGCTGCCGGAAATATCACCGCAGCCAGCAGGACGAGAACGGCCGCAAACCGCGACTTCTTCACCGGCGGCGCCTCCTTCCCTGGAAAAACTGGACCAGCTTCTCCACCGGATCGTCATTGGTGCTGATGGTGAGGGTGTCGACACGGCGGCGGCGACACTCCCGCTGCCAGAACAGATGATAGGCGTCCCAGAACGCACGGTAGTTGTGACGGAAGGTACGGCTCCCGCCGGGGACCGTCATCCGAGCGCCCGTCTCCGGATCCCGCAGCCGCACCATCCCGGTGAAGGGGAACACCTTCTCCGAAGGGTCGCTGATCTTCACCGCGATTACATCGTGCTTCTTGGCCAGAAGGCTCATCTCCCTCCAGCTGGGATTCACCCGGAAATCGGAGATGATCACGCAGATTCCCCGGCGGTTGAGAGACTCATACACGGTCCTGATCGCATGGGCGAGGTCCGAACCTCTCCCTTCCGGAGGCAGGTGGACCATGTCCTCTACCAGCCGGAACACCTGTTTTTTCCCCTTCCGGGGCGGAACCCACTTCTCTATCCGGTCGCTGAAGAATACCGCCCCCACCCGGTCGTTGTTGTGCACCGCCGAAAAGGCGAGCAGAGAGCTGATTACGGTGACCATGTCCTGTTTGCTGAACCTTCCGGTCCCCGACTGGAGTGAGGCGGAGACGTCGATGAGAAGGAAGAGGATCATCTCCCGCTCTTCGCGGAAGGTCTTCATATAGGGCACACCCAGGCGGGATGTGACATTCCAGTCGATGAATCGTGAATCGTCAGCCTCGTTGTACTCCCGTACCTCGTCGAATTCCAGACCGGGGCCGCGGAACACCGACCGGTAATTGCCCGAAAGAAGGCTTTCCACGAGCTTGGCGGATGCGAGAGGAAGATTTTTTATGCGCGAGAAGAGGCTGAAGGTATCCATTCGTCTCTTACGGTACCGGAACCACTTTCAGGATCTGTGATATGACATCGTCCGGAGTGAGCTCCTCCGATTCGGCTTCGTAGGAGAGCACTATCCGGTGACGCAGAACGTTGAACACGACAGCCTTTACATCCTCCGGGATGACGAAGGTGCGGCCTTCGAAGAGGGCCTGTATCTTGGCGCATCTGTACAGATAGATGGTTGCTCTGGTGGAGGCCCCGTAATCGATGAATCGGGCATAACTGCGGCTCTCTCCCTTCTTTACCCGGGAAGCGGAGATGATCTGAACGATGTACTCCTCGATCCGTTCGTCCACCAGGACCGTCGCGGCGATCTTCCGCAGGTTGGCGATCTGGTTCGGAGAGACGACTTTGTTCACATCTATCTTCGTGGCGGTACCCATGCGCCGCAGGATCTTTAGTTCCTCTTCGTTGCTGGGATACTCTACCTGGAGCTTCATCAGGAACCTGTCGAGCTGGGCTTCCGGAAGAGGATAGGTCCCCTCCTGCTCGATCGGGTTCTGGGTAGCCAGTACGAAGAAGGGGTCCGGCAGGGGATAGGTAGTCTCGCCGATGGTGACCTGACGCTCCTCCATCGCCTCCAGAAGGGCCGACTGCACCTTGGCCGGCGCGCGGTTGATCTCATCCGCCAGAATGATATTGCTGAAGATCGGGCCCTTCCGCGGAACGAACTCTCCGCTGTTCTGCCGGTACACCAGGGTACCGACGAGGTCCGCCGGAAGAAGGTCCGGGGTGAACTGAAGCCGTTTGAATCCGACGTTCACCACGTCCGCTACAGTCTTCACCGCCAGGGTCTTCGCCAGGCCGGGGACCCCCTCGAGAAGTACGTGACCGCCCGCTATCAGCGCCATCAGCATACCGTCCACCATCCGGTGCTGTCCGACGATGCGCTTGCCTATTTCCTGCCGGCACTTCTCCAATTCGCCGGAGGCCTGCTGTATCAGTTGTTCAAACTCGGTTTTTACCATAGGGTATCCTTATCGATGTGTACTCATAATGACCTTTTACCATAATATATCAGCCCCCGGGATGCAATACAATCGGTATTGGATGGCGGGCAAAAAGAGACTGAATAGGGCCGACCGGAAAAGGAGTTATCCAACACCGGCCTGATGCCGAAAAGAAGAAGAGAGGAACCTGCATGCAGAAAATGAATTTTCATACCCACAGTGAATACTGCGACGGCAGCGGCAAGCCTGAAGAGTATGTTCAGGCCGCTCTCCGCAAAAATTTTCAAGCCCTGGGTTTCTCAGGACACACCCCCCTGCCCTTTCCGAACAACTGGACCATGGACGAAGAGAGCCTGCCTGTCTACCTCAACGACGTCCGTCAGCTGCAGGCGAAGTACAGGGACAGGATCGAAATCTACCTCGGCCTCGAGACCGACTACCTGGATGAAAAGCGCAACCCTTCAAGTCCGCAGGTACAAGCCCTGAACCTGGATTATCAGATCGGCTCGATCCACATGCTGCAGGACCCCGGGGACGGTCGGTATTACAGCTTCGACGGTCCCCTCGACGAACTGCGTCACCTGATACAGGTCACCTTCGGGGGTTCAGTGCGCAAGTTCATTACCGCCTATTACCGGCAGTTAGTGCGTATGGTGGAGATCGGAGGCTTCGACATCATCGGTCATTTCGATCTCGTGAAAAAACACAACCGTGAAGTCGCTTTCTTCTCCGAAGAGGAGAGCTGGTACCGCCGCATCGTGGAGGAGACAATTACGGCCGTCGCCGAATCGGGGCTGCGGCTGGAAGTGAATACCGGCGCCATGGGCCGGGGATACACAAGCGAGCCCTACCCTTCCCCGTGGATCATCGCCCTCTGCGCCCAGGCAGGTAAAAGCGCCCAGTCCGGCCAGAGCGCCCAGGCAGATACGGGCATCCATGCAGATACGAGCGCCCAGTCCGGGACGAGCGCCCAGGCAGGTAAAAGCGCCCAGTCCGGACAGGGCGACCGGGAAGGCATCCCCCTGGTCATCAGCGCGGACGCCCACAAGCCGGACATGATCGACTACGCCTTCGAGGAGATCGAAGCGATGTTGATCGCCGCGGGGTACAGGCACAGCTGGGGCCTGGTGGAAAACAGATGGCAGGAGGTATGGTTTGACTGACAAACAGGATACCGAAGGGTACAACGAATACGGCAATAATATACCTTCCGGGCGAAAAGAACCCGATCTGGACGAGGTCGCCGCGCAGCGCATCGAAGAACTGAAACAGCTGCTGCGGAAGAACGCGCAGCAGCATCGGGAAACGGTACAGACATTGAGAGAAACCCGTCAGACGGTGCGGCGCAACTACCACGGCATGGTCCAGCTGCTCATCGAAACCATCTCCCTGGGCAACCGGTTCCTCGGCGGCCATCTCAAGCGGACCGCCGAGATTACCTGGAACTTCTGCCGTTCCGTACGGCTCTCGAAGGATATCTGCTACCTGCACTATTACGGAGCTCTTCTGCACGACATCGGCCTGGTAGGCAAGGACCCGCATCTGACCGATACTCCCCCCGAACAGCTGCCCGACCACGAACTGCAGGAATACCGGAAGCACACCATCTACGGGGAAAAAATCATCAGCTCCATCTACAATCTCAAACGGACCGCCGCCATCATCCGCTCCCATCATGAGCGGTTCGACGGCAAAGGCTTCCCGGACCGGCTCCAGGGTACCGCCATTACCCACGGAGCGCGGGTTCTCAGGATCGTCAATGACTGGGACAACATGATGTACAAGTACAACATGAGCATCCAGGCGGCCGTGGAGAACATCAAAGCCGGAGTCGGTACTCTGTACGACCCGCGGGTGGCTGAGCAATTCCTGCTCTTCATTCCGGAATGGGCCAGGGAGCATGATCAGGAGGCCTCGATCGTCAGCCTCGAGTCCCTGCAGGTAGGGATGTTCCTGAAGGACGACATTATCCTCTCCAATGGACTTATGCTGGTCCCCAAAGGGGTCATTCTGAACCAGGCCACCATCGACAAGATCCACTCCTTCCGCTCGATGATCGAAGATATCCACACCGTCCAGGTAGCTTATTAGGACTGCGGCTGTCTGACCCCTCCGTGTCCCGGAAAAGGCACCCGAATACCCGGGACCGCTCCCGATAAACGCCCGGCATTTTTTACTATTTTTATCATGATTTCTCCGCTACCTCTAATAAAATAAATTTCTTTTCTTTTTTGGAAAATAGCAGTATAATATAAGTAGAAATGAGGTATTACTAAAAATACATCAGGAAAAATGATCTATACATAAATTTGTCTATTCAAAAAAGTAAATATAAAATTTACTTTAGATATGGAAAGGGTTGAGTATGAGTAACTTGGACGATCTACAGGCAGTACTCGTGGATCTCTCCGTTCTGGAGAAGTATTCCCGTAAACTGTCGGATCTTATCGATCAGTACAAAGAAGAGCTGGAAAAACAGGGATGGACTGCCTATCAGCCCTACACCGACGGTTTTACTTTGAAATATGGAATTGTAAAAAACGAGCTTATCCAGGAGTACGATCAGTTTCTCAATGAAGCATCGGGACTCTACTTTCAGTACAGCCGGATCCTGAAAGACCTGCAGGGCTCCAGGTAATCCGCCGCATCAGGGTATCCTGCCATCATTTTCAGACTCTTTTCCGAGATGATGTACTGCCCAGGTCAGCCTCTGGACTATCGTCACGGCGGTGAGCAGGGCCATTGCGGCGAATAGCAGGACGATCCGTCCGGGCAGAAGAAAGAAAAGGGTGTAAAAGATGATCGTCTCGGTGCCGCCGATGAGACCTCCGGGCATGCGGATACTCGTCTGCCGACGGCTGTCGGGTTCATTCAATTCACTCCGTCCACTACGGGCGACCGGTGCGTTTAGCCCGGCGGTGGCGCCCCGTGGAGATAATTCCCCGTCCGCGGCACCGCCGCCGTACTTCCGCTTCTCGAGCAGGGCGGAGAGGTACATCCAGGACGCGCCGTTGATGTAGAACACCGACAGCAGCAGGATGAGGGCCAGATAGGCGGACCTAACATCCAGGGAAAGGGCGAAGGCCGCCGGAACGGCGGCATACACCGTGAAATCAAGCAGTATGTCCAGATATCCTCCCAGATCGGATTGGGAATCAAAGGCCCTCGCAACAGCGCCGTCGAGCCCGTCGAAGATTCTGTTTCCGATCCAGAAGATCAAGCCGACCATGTACCATCCCATCGCCGCCATCACGGCGCTCGCCGCTCCGAACAGAAAGGCGATGAGGGTAATTGTGTTCGGATGCATGCGTCTTCCGACAGCGGCCGTCAGCGGCGAGAGTACACTGTCCTTCAGAGGCCGCAGGAGCTCGTCAAACACTTTCCTTACTCCTGCTCCGTATCTTCCGGACGATGACCGGCAGAAGACTCAACAGCCCCAGTAACACGAGTGCGATCAGTATCTCAGAAGATATCAGGCTTTCATCCGGCTCGATCCGTGCTCCGGTGTAACCGAGGTAGGCGTATACGAATGAACCCGGAATGATCCCGAGTGCGGTTGTCCACAGGAAGGTCAAGGCTGGAACCGCCGTCACCCCGGCAAATATATTGATAAGGAAGAAGGGAAAAACGGGGATAAGGCGCAGGGTGAGGAGGTAGTTTTTCCCGTTCTCCTGGATCTCCCGGTTGAATTTCTCCAGCCGCTCTCCGTATTTCTGCTGGACCAGATTCCCGATTACGAACCTGGCCGCCAGGAAGACGAGGAAGGCCCCGCCGGTTGCCCCGATGTTGATAAGGACCACGCCGACCAGCGGTCCGTAGAAGAAGCCCCCCAGCAGTGAGAGAACCGTCGCCCCGGGAATCGAAAGCGCCACGACGATAATATACAGGAGAACGAACAGCAGGGCGGAAATCAGGAAGTTGTCTCTGACGTACTCGATCAAAGTATCACGGTTCTCGGCTATGCGCTGGGGATTCAGCACATCCCCCAGAGCGGTGAATCGGGCTGCGGCGAGCAATCCCGCGATTATTATCACAGCGATTATGATGGTCCTGAAGGCCCTGTTCACTGTTGCCCTCCCTGCCTGACGGCTTAGCTCCCCGTTCCCCTTCGATGACCGAACAGGCTGCGATAGTGCAGGTACGCTGCGCAGGCAGCCGTTCCCATGTAGTAAGAATACGAAAATCGGCAGAAAAAACAAATTAATCTTGATAATTATTATCATATTCATACTTTTAAGGTAGGGAGTACCCCAAAGCTTATGGTTTCTGCGTGCATTGCAAGCGCGCAAAGGACAGTGCGGATGTTTCTGGATGTCAGGGATCTAAGGAAATCTTTTGGAAAAAACGAAGTCCTCAAGGGGATTTCGTTCTCCTGTGAAAGAGGTGAATTCGTCTCGGTCATCGGTCCCTCGGGA
>JBNGED010000117.1:0-7015 GCA_049975605.1 Sediminispirochaetaceae bacterium
GGCTGTAGCGTCTGATCTTGCTGGTGGACAGACCGTGGCGCACAAGTCCGGCAGCGATGATAAGGGCGCTAACGACTCCGTCGATGACCGGAACTCCAAGATTGGCCTGCATACTCCTGTCCAGACCGGCCATTCCGGCACAGCCCAGGACGATTACTTCCGCCATATCCTCATCGATTGCCTTCCGCGCAATCTCCGTGAGCATCGCCTCCTCATTGTATCCGCTGCCCGCATCGTCGCTCGCACGCACGGATGCCAGAGCTCCTTCGAGGTGGTACTTGCGGATAACGGCTTCCTTGTTGGGTATGGAGTGGGTGCCTACTGAGACGACCGAGAAACGGTGCCCCAGCATCGAAGCCAGCTTCATCGAGGACTCACCTATACCGACGACCGGCTTCCTGGTGATCTCCTTCATCAGTTCGATATTGGGGTCGCAGTGACAGGCGATGATGAAGGCGTCGTACTCATCTTCATTCTCTCGGACAAGCTGCATCATCCCCGGCGCCGCAAGGGCCATATCCTCGTATGTCTCGATGTATTTCGGTCCCCCGGGAGTCGATACGCACACCGCCTCGAATTCCCCTCTGGTGTAGACATCAGCCCCTTTCTGAATAGCCCGGGTCATTTCCTCGTCGCTGTTCGGATTGATGATCAGTATTTTCATGAGAGCCTCCTCTGCTTATATGCGCCGTTGATGAACTAATAATCATGGTTTTTCATCAAAGTTGCAAGCCCTTTATTCTGCAAAATGGAATGCTGTTTCATTATGTAAAAACAAAAGCCGCCGTACCGCATCATATACAGAGCGCGCCCCGCCGGGAACAGCTCACCTCTTCCCCGCCAGAAGTTCCCGGCCCTCCGCTTCATAGGCGGCGGTATCCGCCCGGCCCAAACGATAATCTTCGTGCCAGCCTTCGGGAACCGGGAGCTCCTCGTACAGCCAACCGCGCCATGCTTCAAGGTAAAGAGGCTGCCGCCGCATGTATTCCGCCGCGCACTGCACGGTATTCGGCGAAGCCTCGTCAAGCTTCTTCAGCCAGGCGATACCCTCGCCCGAGCGCAGCAGGTGATGGTCGATGATCAGGGTGCCGACATGCTCCGATAGCCGGACCGCGTTCTCCCATGCGGCGGCCCGCTGGGGCTTGAAAGACGAAGAAGCGTAGTGATACAGGGGAGGGCCGGAGACCAGGACGATATCCGGCTTCCACTCGATGATATAGTCAACCGTCGGTCTGTCGAGGAGCTGAATGTCGGAGGCATGGACGAACACCGTCCCTTCATCCTCTATCCGGCTCATCATGACGGTATTGCTGTACCGGCCCTGCTGAAGGCCCTGCTGCCGGCCCTGCTGCCGGCCGTGCTGAAGGCCGTGAGGTACAGGAAGAGAAAAGGAGAGCGGCCCCTCTTTTTTCCCCATTGAATGACCGAAATCCATGCCCAGGCTTTGAACCAGAGCGGACCGCCGGGCCTGCTGCTGGAAAGAAGCGGCGCTTGTGTCCATGGCCCAGATACGGCAGGCAGTCAGACGCTCCCGCACCTCTTCGATTCCCAGCTGATACGGGTTCGGTTCCTGCAGGGGACAGTGGTCCCCGTGAAAATGGCTGAAAACGACATCCGTGCTTTCCGCGAGTTCGGCCGCGATCCGCTCCCTGATCCGGGCGCCGACGGCAACCTGAAAGGGATGGGGGTGGAGCCCGTGCCGCGACCAGCCCAGGGCTATCCCGGGATCGATGAATATCTTCCTTCCCCGCAGTTCCACGTAGCAGGAGAGACCGCGGACCCCGAGGGACTCCGCTCCGAATACAGTTATACGCATACTACCCTCGGTAATTGTATCCCCGGACGTTAAAGTTTGCTACCGGCGGCATGGGCCTTCCGCATCATACGCGCTTCTTTGTTGGGATTGAAGCGGAACAGCGTGTCGGTGAAGATGACCTTACCCGCACAGCGGCCGTTCAGCTTCTTACAGTATATCTTCATCGCCTTCATCGTGGCCGGAAGGTCGCCCCATAGATACGAGAAGGGGAAGAAGGCCGTCATTGCAGTCACGAATACAAACTTCTTGCCCCGCAGGTTCGGATGGGCGCCGAAATTCTTTGCCTCCCGGAGTGCGGTCTTCACCTTACCGGTGAAGGACAATTCCCTAAACCGGGCTGCATCCGCAGGCTTGTACATTGCCGGACCCGTGTGGCGGTCGAAGAAGTTCTTCATGATCGCCGTTACGCCTCCCCAGTAGCATGGCGACCCGATGATGATTACATCAGCCCCGCTCACCTTCTCAAAGAGCTCTTCGAAATCATCCTTCAACACACACCGACCGGTCCTGGCGCACCCCCAGCAGCCGATACAGTGTTCAATGTGATAGTCGTACAGATTGATGAGTTCCGTGCTGTGTCCGTTCTCCTCAGCTCCTCTCAACACCTCTCCGGAGAGCCGGCTGACCGTCCCTCCTCTGTGCTTCGTTCCGATGATGGCTACTATGTTCATTTCTACTCCTTTTAAATGGCCATTAGAGAATATTTATTCTTTTTATAGAAAAAAAATTACCCTTCCTCGAAGAAGGGAGAGATCCCGCTGACGTGATACCGGATGAGTCCATGAAGTACCTCGTCCCTCGCCCGCCCCTTCTCAGTGTGCCTCACAATCTCCAGCAGTCCCTCCATCAGGTTCGATGCGAGAATGTGCATGAGAAGGCGGTATTCAGGGGTCTGTCTGTTCGGGGGAAGCGAGTCGGTAAAATGTCGCTCCATGAACTGGACAATTTCCTCACGGCTTGCTTCATAGGGCGTCCCCTCACTTCTGTCGAAAAGAAGCAGCAAGGCCCGGTGCCCGATTCCGAGGAATTCGGAGATGAGCCTCACGAGGGCCTGTTCGAACTCGCCCCGGAAGGACTCCTCGGTGAAGCTTCTGCCCTCCTCTTCATTCATGAGCGCATCCAGCAGCCGGTGTATTCTTCCGAGCACCGGCTCAACCAGTGAAGAGAAGAGCTTCATCTTGTTGGGATAATAGTTATAGATGTTGCTGACGCTCGTACCCGCATTGAGGGCTATCTCCTTCATCGATGCCCTGTGGTACCCCTTCTCCATGAAGATATGCACGGCGGCCCGGTCGATCTCCGCCTTTACCTCGTCCTTCAGAACCTGCATTAGCGAATCCTTATTCTTTTTTCAATTATAAAGCAGAACGCAGTGCTGGTCAAGCCATTGAATAGCCCCTGCTCACTCTATCCCATCGGGATTGATAACAATCAGCTTGCCCTCCGAGGTGCCGACCGCGATCATGCCGTTCAGTTCGACCGGCCGGGTGGATACAGTACCCCTGATAGCAAGTGATTTCATGGTCCTGCCGTTCGACGGATCGATAAGAAGCAGTCGGTTGTCTCCGCTTCCGCACACGAGGGTCCTGCCGATTACGGCAGGAGGAGCGGTAATATGGTTGAGCGGATCGAATAGGGGCGAACCGTCGCGCAGGTCAAGAGAATAGACGGAACCTTCGGCGTACACATAGGCCCCCGAGCGGCTGCAGACGATGTCGGAATAGACCTGAACTCTGCTGCTCGACAGCCGCGTCTCCCACTCAATACCTGCCGTCTCAAGATTGATGCAGACCACATCGCCTTTTCTCCCTGAGAAGAGGGCCAGATTGTCCTGAATGGTGATCGAGAGTGCGATAGGCTGGATCCCGCTGGTGGAGATTGAAGTTTCCACCTCTCCGCTGGCCGCGTCTATGATGAGAAAGGTGCCGTTCTGATCCACGGTGAGGATCTTGTTCTTCCACACTGCCGGCGTCATTCGCGAACCGGTGTCTTCAAGACCGATGCTCCTGAGGACGTTCCCGTTACTGTCGAGTACTATGATCTCATTATTGGCCGGAAGGAGACGCTGGCCTCCGTAGGCTACCACATATCTTCCAAACAGGTGAGCGGAACGTGAATCGAGATTCCGCCGGGTGACAATGCTCCCGTCGCCTGCATCGATAATTACCAGCTCCCGGGGGCCGGTAAAGTACACCCGGTTCCCGGCATACACCGGAAATGAGTTCTGCACCGAAGAGTTCCCGGTCGGGACCTTCCATGCGAGGCGCCCGTCGGGGGTGGTCGCATATACCGTACCGGCAGCGTCGGATGTGTAGAAGAAGCGTCCGCCCGCGGCGATGGATCCGATCAATTCCCGGTCGGAGACGGACAGAACAGATTCGATCGGCCGTGCTTCGAGATTCAGCGTGTAGACCCTGCTCCCGCCGGCCCGTACGTTAACCGCCATCGATTCGGTGGAGAACCCCCTGCGGCGCCCTTCCACCTGCAGCGTAGTGCCTTCCGGGAAGCTGCCGGCGTATTCACCGCCGGCTGCCCGTTCACCGTTTACCATGAGAGACGCATCCGCCGGCCGCACCTGTATCCTGATGTCGATGAGCTCCTCCTCTTCTGGCGCTTCGGTCATGGCGACAGTCTGCACTTCTGCGGACGGCTGTTCAGCGGATGGCTTCTCATCCTCCGGCTCAGGAGAGCTTCTGCCGGATTCATCCGCTCCGGCAGGTGCTGCCGCCGCAGCCGGCTCTTCGGGACCGGCGGCCGCATCCGTCTTCGGCGCCGTTCCGGAATCCCGGTCGAGCTTCTTCAGCTCATAGGTATACTGCTTCGCAGTCGCTTCGGAGATCGTATAGGAGATCCGCTGAGTTCCGTACCCTTCTCTTTCGATGGCGATTGTGAGCTCTTCGCCCTCCGGAAAAATCCCGGAGAAGAGCCCCCGGCCGACCTGTCTGCCGTTGAGGATGATCCGCGCATCGTCTGGAATGACCTTCAGACTGAGCTTGTAGAACTGAAGTGCGGGCGGACGGGCTTCCTTCGCGGCGCCCCCGGTTCCGTCGGTCTCCGGAGCTGTCCCGGTCTCCGGACCTTCGGCTGTCTTCATCGCAGCCGGGATCGCAATCATCCGCATCTCTTCGGTCTGCTTCAGTGCATCGCTGTTCTCGGATGAGATGGGTACAGGCTGTACCGGCTTCTCCCTGCTTATGACAGACACCTTCTCCGCAGCCGCGCTCAGGTCCAGCAGGACCGATTCGGACATCTCCACGGTATCCTCTCCCGCGGCAGCTTTTTCCGCCGCTGCGGCGGTTTCCAGAATTCTCACTATCTCTTCTACCGGTTCTTTGACCTCGGCGAAGGATTCCCTGTTCAGACTTATCTCTTCGTTCCCGGCCACAACGGAAGCGGAGGATTCGATGTTCTTCAATACCACCGCAACGGATTCCGCCTTCGCACCGGACCTCTCGATCAGAGTGTCGATGTCGAGCTCCGGCGGCAGGACCGCAACCGTACCTTCCTGTACGGCAAGCACCGTATCTGCTCCCTGGACTTGTTTTACCCTGAACTCGGTGCCCCGTACTCCGCAGACGACGGACTGGGTCTTCACACTGTAACGCTCGTCTGAAGACAGCTTCATCACCCTGGAGATTACCGACCCCTGTACGAGTTCGAGACCGACTCTGGCCTTTCCGGGCTCGAGACCGATGGTATTCAGGGCGAGTTCCGTATCCTCCTCGAGCCGGATAACCGCCCGGTCGCCGAACTGGATCTCACAGTATCCCCCCGCCGCTACTTTGAGCGCGTCCTTCGACTCGAGAAGCTGTCCGATCTCAGCGTAGATCCACTCATCGCTGTTCCTGATGTAGACATCTCCGGAGATAAAGGTGATGATGGCCTGTTCATAACGCGGGGCTTCAACCGGTGATAGTTCTTCTTCTTCGACGAGTTCGGCTGTATCCTCTTCTGCCGGAGGCATTTCTGAGACGGGTGTTTCGGAAACGGGAGTTCCCGATCTTGAGCAGGAAAAAAGCAGAGAAACAAGAGCCAACAGAAAGACCATTTTTTTATACATACGCATGCGGTCCTCCTATGTATACTAAGATATCCCAGGTTCTCCGTTATTTCCAGCGATAACTGACAGCAATATTGAGGAACTGGATCTCAGCGGCCATCTCCCCGCGGTAGGCGATGTCGGGGAGCAGGCCGAACTGGAACAGTTCGGAGAGGTCGATGAAGAGGCAGAAGCTCGACTTGAGGCTCCATGATTCATTGAGGGCGTAGGATACGAAGGGCTTCATCACGAAGTACTGGAAGAGGAACCACTGCGATTCGCCCGCCAGCAGGCCTATCCAGTCTTCGCCGACGATGTCCTCTTCAGCGTAGATCCGGATGGCGCCTATGTTGTAGCCGGTGAAAAAGCCGGCCGAAAACCGTCCGAGGGTCCGGTAGGTGTACCCAACCCCGGGCAGGATGTAGAACTCCTGGGTAGCGGTGTCGACGGGCTGCAGGTAATCGGAGTATTCGAGGAAGAGGGTGGCCGAGAGGCCGTGATTCGGGACCCGGTACCAGGTGATTTCCCCGAAGTATTGGAAGGGAAAATGGAGATAGAGGGGCGATCCGCTCTCACTGTTGGTGCGCTTGGTCGCTATCCCCATCCAGAGACTGGCCTCGAACGGGGTCTGCATGGACTCGACGAACATCAGTTCATCCAGGACCTCCCGGGTCTCCGGGTCCGTCGCCCGGTCCATCACCCTGACCTCCGGGGTGACTTCCCCGAGGCGCGGAGCGAATTCATCGGCGCTACGCTCCAGGAACTCCTTGAACGCAGTATTGATTCCCCTCCCGGGAATAACTTCTCTGGAAGAAACGGTATCCCCTTCCTTCGTTTCGAGCAGGAATTCGAGTCCGGTCCCCTCTTCCCCCGGTTGAATTAAAGTCCGGAGGATGCTGTGGGCCTCCTCTTCGGAGGCTTCTATGATCGCCTGCTGTCTGTTGATCATGGAAAAGAGGGTTGAACCGGCGCTGGTAAAAAGCGCCGGGACCTCATCGGCAGCAGTCGTATCCGGTGCGTTCCCATCCTCCCCTTCGATCTCCGGCGGGGCAATGTAGACCCGGTGGAGGATAGTCGCTTCTTCGGCGAAGAGCGATAGGGTGGAAAAGATACAGAGCAGCAGCCACATTTTTTTCAAAATACAGTACCTCCGCCCAGGT
>JBNGED010000118.1:0-5315 GCA_049975605.1 Sediminispirochaetaceae bacterium
CCTGTCGCTGATGCCGTGCCTGTCGCTTGTTCGAGCCACCCCCCCTGGCTGCAGGATACCACACCAGGCATGATATCCTCCGTCACGCTGGCCTCCAGTACTATTTCTCCTTCCGGACTGATGACGCGCACCCGGCAGCCGTCTGAGATCCCCCTCGCCGCAGCATCCTCCGGATTGATCCACAGCCGGCGGTCTATACGTCGTTTGAACTCCTCGATGTTGCTGAACTGTGAGTTGTTCCTCATCCGTTCGTGCGGGGTGATCAGGAAAAGAGGATATTCCCGGACGATGCCTCCCGCCGTCATCGGCCGCCAGACAGGTATCCGCGAACCGCCCGGCGCCTCGAAGGCCGGAATATCTATCTCGATTCTTCCCGAGGGAGTCCGCAGCGGGTTCCCGTCCGGGTCCGCAATAAACTCCGACAGGCCCACCCGTTCCTGGTCTTCCCCGGCATACACCCCGGTCCGTATGAATTCTTCCCGGTCCTCCGCCGCACATCCGGACAGGAGGGCATCTATCCACTGATCGGCGTTCCTGCCCCCGGTGAACCGGTCCGCGAAGCCGAGCCGCTCCGCCAGGGCTGTAAAGATGTCCCAGTCGTTCCGGGCGGAACCGACGGGTTCCGCCGCCTGCTCGCTGAAGAAGAGATAGTTCATGCTGGTCCGCAGTATATCCCTTCGCTCCAGGAAAGTGGTCGCCGGGAGGACGACATCGGAGAAGCGCGCAGTGTCGGTCATGAAGTAATCGTGGGTGACCACGAAATCCATCGCCTCGAAGGCCCTGATATTTTTCTGAACATCGCTTCCCTGGACGATATAGTTCCCGCCCACGCTGTAGAGGCACCTGATATCCGCCGGCCATCCTCCTGATCTGCCCTGCAGGGCGGCATCGGCCCACTGGTAGACGGGCACCTCCCTGCCGCGGGGGTTCTCCGGCACGGGTAGATTCACGAAACGCGGCGGTTCGAGTGTATTCCACTGCCCGCATCCAGCGGAGCCCCCCTTCACGCCGACATTCCCGAGGACCAGCTGCAATACTCCGCCCAGCCGGTCGGTCTCCTCTCCTCCGGCTGTCCGCTGTACCGAGAGCCCCGGCAGCAGCGCCGCCGGCCGAGCAGCGGCATACTGCAGGGCGAACTTCTCGATACGGTCCGCCGGTAGTCCGCATCTGGATTCAGCCCAGCCCGGAGTTTTCGCAGGAGTTCCATCGAGACCCAGAATATACTTCTCGAGTCCGGAGAATCCGGAGCTGTACCGTTCGATACACGCTCTGTTTTCCAGCCCTCTGCTCAGTATTATATACAGGACCGCCAGCATGAGGGCGCCGTCGCTCCCCGGATAGACGGGAAGCCACTGCGCTGCATACCTGCGGACCGTCCTCGTGCGGCGGGGATCGATCACTACGATTGGGATCCCCTGCCCCCTGGCACGGTCGAGGACTGCCTCGGTTTCTGCGCCGAATCTGGTGTCGGCGGCATTGAATCCCCAGAGGACTATCATTTTTGAATGAAGCACCGTCTTTATGTCGATTCCGACGTACTTCGTACCGTACATGTAGGGTTTGACGAAGTCCGCGGCCTGGCTGCTGTAGTTGCCCGCGGTGGCCGTGTAACCGCCGTACATCCCGAAGAAGCGCTGCGGGATGAGGCCGGTATTGTGAAAGGCCCCCCGGCATGCACCGGATCCGCCGATCAGCATCACCGATTCATGACCGTACAGCTCTACGAGTTCCTCCAGTCGCTGCGCGACATAATCCAGTGCTTCGTCCCACCCCGTCTCCCGGAATCCACCCGCTCCGCGGCTGCCGGTCCTGATCATCGGACTTTTAAGCCTGTCGGGATGATACAGGACTTTATGGTAGAGAAAACCGCGGGCGCAGCCGCTCATGTATTCCGACCGGTTCGGGTTATTGCCGATCCTTACAACCCTGCCGTTCTCCACCACCGCGGTCAGGGGACAGCCTGTGATGCAGTCGCGGTTGCACGATACAGGGACATATCTCGTTTGACTCATTTTCACATAGTATACAGAGATAAAAAAACTTGTAAATAAATATAATACTTATTAGACTGTCCCCTATGGATGAAAGCTTCTACAGGGACCTGCTCGAGAACCTTGCTGACGGAATCTACTTCGTCGATCCTGAACGGCGGATCACATTCTGGAACAGGAGCGCGGAACAGCTCACCGGCTACACGAGAGAGGAAGTAGTCGGAAGACAATGCTACGATAACATTCTTAACCATGTAGATCTGGAAGGGAATCAACTCTGCAAGACCATGTGCCCCCTCGCCAAAACGCTGCAGGACGGAAAGAACCGCTCGGCTAACGTGTTCCTGCAGCACAAAAACGGACAGCGTCTGCCGGTTTCGATTCGCATCAGCCCCATTAAGAACGGGGACCGCATCGTCGGCGCGGTGGAGAGTTTTAACGATAACTCCAGTCAGATTGCCTCCCTTCAGAGGGTCGAACATCTCGAAAAAGAGAATCTCACCGACCAGACCACCGGTATCGGCAACCGCCGCTACGCCGAACATACCCTGACCGCCAGACTCGAGGAGACGATCCGGTACGACTGGAGATTCGGCTTCCTGTTCATCGACGCTGACCATTTTAAACAGGTGAACGATCTGTACGGACATACCGCAGGAGATATGGTGCTCAGAAGTATCGCAGGTATTCTGTCGCAGAATCTCCGCTCCTTCGATTTTATCGGACGATGGGGCGGGGAGGAGTTCATCATCCTGCTGATCAATCTCGATTCCGAAGAGGCTATTATGGAGATCGCCGACCGCCTGAGAATGTCGGTGGAGAAATCCTTTTTTTCCTATCAGGAGAACCGGTTCGGGGTGACTGTATCCATCGGGGCTACCGTCTCCACCCCTGAGGACACAATCGAGAGTCTCGTGCACCGTGGTGATCAGGCCATGTACACGTCCAAAAGGAACGGCAGGAACAGGGTTACATTCCAACTATAGGATAACGGATCGTCTGATGATCCGAAGAGGAGAAAGTTATGGAAAAAAAATCAGTCAGCTGGGGAATTCTCGGCGCCGCCAATATCGCCGCCAAAGCAGTCATTCCGGGAATGAAAAGATCTAAGTATTCCATGCCCGCTGCAATCGCTTCCAGAAACAACGACAAGGCGCGTACCCTGGCCGCTCAGTACGGAATTCTTCGCCACTACGGATCATACGAAGATCTGCTGAACGACAAGGATATCGATGCGGTCTATATACCCCTTCCGAACCACCTTCATGTCGAGTGGAGCAGGAAGGCCCTTGAAGCCGGGAAACACGTTCTGTGCGAGAAACCGATTGCCCTGAACGTGGAAGATGTTCACAGCCTCATGACGCTCAGAGACAGCACCAAACTGAAGATCGGGGAAGCCTTCATGGTACACACCCATCCTCAGTGGATCAAAGCCAAATCCATCGTGAAAAGTCAGCGTTTCGGACAGCTGCGCGCGGTACAGGGCTTCTTCAGCTATTACAATATCGATAAGGACAATGTCCGCAACAGGTATCCCTCCGAAGAGGGCGGCGGCGCCCTGTGGGACATCGGCTGCTATCCCATTCATACCAGCCGTTTCATGTTCGACGAAGAACCCAAAAGGGTCTTCGGACTGATGGAGGAGGACCCCGGTTTTCATACCGATCGGCTGACCTCCGCAATACTCGACTTCCCTTCGGGGCAGGCGGTGTTCACCAGCAGCACCCAGGTAGTACCCTGGCAGCGCATGAACTTCTTCGGGGAAAAGCAGCGTCTCGAGATCGAGATCCCCTTCAATCAGCCTGCCGACATTCCCGCACGGATCTTTCTCGATAACGCCGCCGGCATCACCGCCGCTCCTGAAGACATCCTTCTGCCTCCGGCCAATCAATACATGGTCCAGGTTGATGAATTCTCGCTGGCGATCCTCGAAAACAAGGATGTACCGGTACCGCTGGAGAACTCCCTTTACAACACTGCAATTATCACCGCCCTGTTCCGGTCCATGAAATCCGGTACATGGGAGCAGCCGATAGTCAAATGATGGAAGGAGTTAGTATGAACACATTTGGAATCATAGGCGCGGGGAACATGGGACGCGCCTTCGGAATAGGACTGAATGCGAAGCATCCTGAAATAGGAATCCGTTTCTACGACGTCGACCGAGAGAAGGCTGAACGGACCGCCGGGGAATGCGGCGGCACCGTCTGCTCTACCACCTCCGAACTCGCAGAAGCATCCGATACCTTGCTCATCGCGGTTAAGCCGCAGCAGCTGGATACTCTTTGCAGTGAAGTTGCCCCGAAAGGGAACGGGAAAAGTTTCATCTCCATCGCTGCGGGAACTCCGATTTCCTATTTCGAGGGGCATCTGAAGAACAGGCGGATCATCCGTTTCATGCCGAACCTGGCAGCTACGGTAGGGGCCTCGGTGGTCGGGATCGCCTACGGAGCGGGGGCCGACGATGCTTTCCGGCAGGACGCCTGCACCGTAGCATCGGCGGTCGGCATTCCGGTGGAACTGCCGGAACGGCTTCTCTCGGCGATTACCGGTCTGTCCGGATCCGGTCTCGCCTATGTCTTCGCCTTCCTCCACGCCTTGGCCCTTGGTGGAACCGACGCGGGGTTCACCTACGAGCAGGCCCTCGAGATCGCCTACGGCACCGCCGAAGGAGCGGTCAAGCTCCTCCGCACCGAAGGGGCCGTCCCCTCCGAATACCTGACCAGGGTCTGCTCCGCAGGAGGGACCACCATCAGGGGAGTGAAGGCCCTGGAGAAGGGAGGCTTCACCCACACCGTGATGGAAGCGGTCGCCGCGGCCGCCCGACGGGCCGAAGAGATCGAAGCATCAATGCGATAAGAGCTGAAATAAGAGCTTGTAACAATTCCACTCCTCCAGTACTATTGCAGTGTTATGGTAGACTTGAAACAGGTAAAAGAGAACGTCGAGCAGGTAAAGGAGAACATCCGTAACCGCTATATGGATGTTGATGTAGACCGGGTGATCGCTCTCTACGATGAACGCATCGAGATGCTGAAGACCATCGAAGAGACGCGGCAGCACCGCAACGCGAACGCAAAGAAGATGAAGGCCAGGCTCGATCCTGAGCAGCGGCAGGCCCTCGTTCAGGAAGGGAAGCTGCTGAAGGAGAAGATTGCCGGGCTCGAAGAGCAGTTCAAAGCCGTCGATTCACAGCTGAAGGATCTGGCCGGATTGATACCCAACTCATCCCATCCCGACGCGCCCGTCGGCAAGGAAGAGAAGGACAATCTCGAGATCAGGCGATGGGGATCTCCGACCGAATTCGACTTCCAGCCGAAGGAC
>JBNGED010000118.1:5325-6999 GCA_049975605.1 Sediminispirochaetaceae bacterium
CATCGAGATAGGAAGCCGGCTGGACCTGATGGACTTCGAGACCGCCGCGAAGGTCTCGGGCCCCAAGTTCTACTATCTCAAGAACGAAGCGGTCATCCTCGAGTTCGCCCTCGTACGCTACGCACTGGACGTACTCAGGAAGAAAGGTTTTACCATAACCATCACCCCCGACATCGCCAAGGAGGAGATCGTCGAGGGGATCGGTTTCAATCCCAGGGGGGCAGAAAGCAATATCTACACCCTCGAAGACACCGGGACCTGCCTCGTAGGTACCGCCGAGATCACTTTGGGAGGATACTACTCCGACTCCATCCTCTCCGCTGAAGAATTGCCCATCCGCATGGGCGGCGTGTCGCACTGCTTCCGCAGGGAAGCCGGAGCAGCCGGTCAGTTCTCCAAGGGGCTCTACCGGGTCCACCAGTTCACCAAGGTGGAGATGTTCGTGTACGCCCATCCGGACGCATCCGAAGCTGTCCACGAAGAACTCCTCGCCATCGAAGAGGAGATCTTTCAGGGACTCGGAATCCCCTACCGGGTAGTCGACACCTGCACCGGCGACCTCGGCGCGCCGGCGTACCGCAAGTTCGACCTCGAAGCCTGGATGCCGGGCCGCGGCGAGAGCGGGGAATGGGGAGAAGTCACCAGCACCTCCAACTGCACCGATTACCAGTCCCGCCGCCTGGGAGTACGTTTTAAAGAAGACGGGAAGAACCGGTACGTCCACATGTTGAACGGGACCGCAATCGCCGTCTCCAGGGCCATCATAGCGATCCTGGAGAACAATCAGCAGGCCGACGGATCGGTCAGGATGCCTGAAGCCCTCGTACCGTACACGGGCTTCTCCGATATCCAGCCCAGTGCATAGATGAGAGAGACCGCCCACACCGCTCTGGTCAGGGCGGTTCTCATTCTTCTTTTATTAACCACTTTCTACGGACTTCTGTACGTCCTGTTCAGATCACAATTCGATACCGCCGGCAGCTGGCTGAGCAGCAGGCTCGGCTACGCGGGGGTCTTTCTCTTCGTATATATCGTGGACACCTTTATCGTACCTGCTACCGGAGACATCGTCTTTCTCTTCACCAGGGACTGGAATCCCTGGCTGCTGGTTCCCGTCATTTCAATTGCCTCCATGGCCGGCGGTCTGTGCGGATTCCTGATCGGCAGGTCCCTTACCCATCTCCGGTGGGTGCAGAAAGCCACCGAATACTACCGTGAGCGGGGACAACGCATGATTCTGAGGTACGGGGCCTGGGCGGTCGCACTGGCGGCATTCACGCCTCTGCCCTATTCGACCATATCCTGGATCGCCGGCATGCTGGGCGTCTCGAGGCGGAAGTACCTGCTGGCTTCCATTCTACGGGCTCCGCGGTTCGCCCTGTACTACCTTGCCCTGCAGGGCAGTATAGAAGCTCTGGAGAAGCTCCTGTAGGACGGCTACCTGCACATCTTCCTGACGGTATCGATGTACTTTTCCTTATAATCGACGAAGCGGTATACCCGCTTCTTCGCCATATCCGCCGCTACCGAATCGAGGAGTATGCCTTCGCACTTCCTGCAGAGCGCTTTATCGAGGATATATACTACTCCGGTTTCCTTCTGATCACCCGAAACGGCCTTCTTGCACACATCGCAAATAATTGTCAACATGTTTTGCTCCTTACATTTAAGATA
>JBNGED010000119.1:0-6993 GCA_049975605.1 Sediminispirochaetaceae bacterium
GAATAGTCCAGTTACCGGCGGCGGATGAAATTGTGATTGCCTGCTTCAGTCTGCGGGTATACACTTGTACGTAGCGGCACCGGCTGCACTTCCCATGTCCTGCATCAGTCACTCACCGTAGCGATACTTTTTCCAGCGGAGGTGATTGAATGAAATACAAAACACTATTACTGATCGTTATTCTGATATCCCTGACCGTCGGGCTGCCGGCCCAGACACGTCCCGTGGCGATAAACGATCTCACGATCCACAGCGATAATACGAAGTACACCTACATCGGCAAGGGTATCGCCGAGATGATCGCGGTGGAGCTGCGCAAGTCCCCGGGGATACAGCTAATCGAACGGGAGAAGCGGACTCAGCTCATCGATGAGATGAGCTTCTCCCTCTCCGGATTGACCGACAGCGAGCAGCAGCTCGAGATCGGGAAGATGCTGTCGGCCCGCTATGTCATCTTCGGCGATATCATCGATATGGACCGGGAGATGCTCATCAGCTTGCGCATGATCGAGGTGGAGACCGGAGAGATCGTCTGGAACGAGAAGCTGACTGAAAAACTCTCCCGCTACGATTACATCTCCGGATACTTCGCCGGGTCCATCCTGAGCTATATGGACGCGGAGGTCAGCTCCACGACGGTGGTAAAGGCGGAGCAGACCGCCGAGAAGAGCGAAGAGGTGGTCGTCGCCCTCTCCAGGGCCATCGATCACTACGACAAGCAGGAGACCGGGAAGGCCAGAAAGGAACTGGGCGCGGCCAAAGCCCTGGACCCCGAGAGCGAAACGGTCGAATACTACCTGTCTAAACTGGTGGTAAACACCACCAAGTTCAAGGTGCTGATGGAACCCTACTTCTCCTACCAGAACCCCGCCTTCCTCGGAATCATACGCACGGATATGTTCTTTTTCAGCGGAACGATTCCGCCCGCCTATACTATAACGAATATAATGGAGAACCAGGTCGAAGGGATCAACATGACCTCCTTCGGAGACGACAAGTATATCTCGGAGCAGACATGGAACGGCTATGAAGGCTACGCCTTCCCGATCGGTGCCAGGACGGGACTCCGTATTACCACCACCCACTGCGGTTTTTCCGACCGTCGGTGGGAGGGGAGCTATGATGATGGCCCCGTCACTACAACCGGCCGGAACTCGATGGGCGCGATTATCGATCTCGGTTATGCGTTGAAGGAAAGATGGGCAGTAGGTTTCGGAGCCGGATTGTTTTCCATGTCAAAGGAGGATATGGGGCCTAAGGCCGCGATAATCGCCCCGGAACGGGCGGTTTTTTCCCTGAATCTGGGCATACTATATCGCCGTCCCGACGAGAGTCTCATCGTGGACAGCCGCCTGGGATACAACAACGATACGTACGAGACGATCGATGAGGTCACTCTGCTGGAGGACGAAGAGGTAATGTCACCGCTTCTCCTTGAGAATACCCTCACCCTGTCGCTCAATGATCGCAGGACTTTTTTCATCGTCAAACAGATCAACAATATCTGCTTCGACAGGACCTACTATTATGCAACGCTTATGCCTGCGGTGGAACATTTTGTAACAGACTGGGTATCGTTTCGGGGCGGTATCGAGGGCTCTTTTTCTCTGCTCAACGATTCGGCGCAGATTGGATACGGAATTCTCGGCGGCTTCACGCTGCGGAACAACAAACGTGGATTTGAATGCGACCTCAACGTGACTTATCGTTTGCGGCCTTCACGGGCGGTTGAAGAGCTTCTCTACAAGGATCTGGTTATTCTGATAAATTTCGCCTGGAACGATAGATTCATTTCACGGGAGTGAGTTCAGGGGGGCTCGTAATCAGGATTCTGCGCGGCGCCCGCATCCCGCTGCCGGACCCGGCTTTCTGCGGGCTGTTCTCAGCCCGGCCTATTCATGAATCAGATAGTGCCCGCGCGCATACTCCTGCTGCCGTACCCGGCCTTCCGCGGACTGTACTTAGACCAGCCCCTCCATGAATCGTATGGCCCGGTGCTTGATGTAGGTGTCGATGCTGCGCAGGGGGCTGAGGTTTTTTACCGGGATAAAGCCGCCGGCCATGTGGTCGTGGCCGCCCCCGAAGCCGGTCTCCTCCACGATGGAGCGGACCAGGCGGTTGGCCTTGATGTCACGGCTTATACTCCGGGTGGAGAGCTTGATGCCCTCGGGCCGGATGGAATAGGCGACCACGACGTTCACGCCGGCCACCGATACGACGATGTCGCTGGCGGCGCCGAGGAGGGAGTCGTTGACGCTGGTGAGTTTGAGGAATCCAATCTCGTCGTAGATTTCGACGGTTTTGAATGCGTCCGCGTAGAGGTCCAGGTCTGTGAGAGAAATTTCGTTGCCCCGCAGCTCGTTGATGAGGCCGATATCGGAGAGTCCGTAGAGCCGGTAGAACATGTCGATGTCAAGCTCGACTGCGCCGCGGGTCAGATTGTCGGTGTCCATGAAGATGCCGTAGAGCAGGGCGGTGGCCACCTTCGGCGGCAGGGTGATGCCGTTTTCGAAGGCATACTCGCTGATGATCGCAGAACAGCTTCCCACCTCGGGGCGGATGTCCTCGAAGCGGTATCCTTTGTCTCCAACGTATTCATGGTGGTCGATGGCGGCTACCTCGTCGGTGTCGAGGTCGGTGATATTCGAGTTCCCCTTCTGGGAATCCACCAGGACCGCCCAGTCTTCTTCACCGAGGGTCGCGGCATCCCGGGCGCGGACCATACGGACGTCGAAGACCTCGAGCATTTTCAGGGAGTTGGCTTTCTCGATCTCGTTATCGTAGACGATGGCCGATTCGATTCCCCGCTGTGCCAGAAGGTGCTGCAGCCCCAGGGAGCTGGCGATCGCGTCAGGATCGGGGACGTTGTGAGGCTGGATGAAGATCTCGTCGGGGGCCTGCCGGAGCAGGTCGCAGAGAACGTCGAGCTTCGTTTTTTCTTTCATATGCTACAGAATACCCCCGGGGGCGGAATTTTTCCACAATTATTCCCGCGCAGCTGGTATGATCTGAAAAAAGGAGGCGGACATTGAAACGGATACTGTGTTACGGGGACTCGAATACCTGGGGATACATACCGGGGAGCGGGGAGCGGTACCCGGAGGAGGTCCGCTGGCCGACGCGGCTGCAGAAGCTGCTGGGCGGGGACTACCGGATCATCGAGGAGGGGCTCAACGGCCGGACCACCGTGGTGGATGACCCGATCCAGCCCTACCGCTGCGGGCTTGAATACCTTCGACCCTGTCTGCTGAGCCACATGCCCCTGGACCTGGTTATAATCATGCTGGGGACCAACGACACGAAGCGGCGCTTCAGCCTGTCGGCCTCGGAGATCGCCAGGGGGATCGAACAGCTTGTGTCCGCGGTACGGGAGAGCGGGGCGGGGCCTGCTGATGCAGGGACCGGTGACTCCCCCAGATCATCGCCGCAAGTCCTGATTCTTTCCCCGCCCCTCATCGGCACCTACTCGAAGAACGACGACTTCGAGGGAGCGGCCGAGAAGAGTAAGAACTTCGGGGCTGAATTCTCTGCGGCGGCCGGGGCGCACGGCTGCGGCTTCCTGGACCTCGGGCGGCACCTGAGCGCGGCGGACAACGACGGCGTTCATCTCACCCCCGATCAGCACGCCCTCCTGGCGGAGCTTGCGCTTGAGGAGATACGCTCGATGCAGGGGCCGGCGGCTTAAAGATGGATGTCTAAACGTGAAGGCCTAAAGCTGCAGGCCTAAAACTCGAGGACTAAGGCCGGCGGATCAGCGTGCTGATTTACGGCTTCTTCAGTTTCCCGCCCTGAGGTCGGTCCGGAGGGAATCGAGGAATAGAGAATAGGTTGCACCCACAACCTCATCTGCCGGGGTGTGCCTGATCCTGGCCAGTTCTATGCAGCTGAATTCATACCGGGGTTCGTTCTTGTAGTATTTCTGCTCTAAAAGCTTGTAGATCTGGTTGTTGTCGGTGAAGGGTCCATAGAGCAGGATTCTGTCCGGGGCAAAAAGCTTGGAAACATTCACGAGCCCGATATTGATATAATCGATTGCCCTTTCGATCTCAGGAATTTCCTCGATGAAACGGTTCGACAGAAAGGCGCTGAACTCGCGTTCATTTTCCGGAAGGTCCCTGAAACGCTTCCTGAGTACGGGCAGCAGAGTCCATATTGAAGCTTCGGTTTCGAGGCAGCCGCGGCCTCCGCAGCGGCACTCTATGCCGTTCTGTCCATTGACGATAGTGTGGCCCAGTTCGCCGAATTTGGAAAAACCATCGTTAATCAGAGTCCCTTCTATGGCTACCGAGACACAGATTCCGTACCCCCAGTGAAAGAGTACTGTTTTCCCCTTCCGATAGTCGGGATGGGTCAGAAGGAGGGCCTGCGCTCTGGCATCAACGCTGCGTATCCACCGCAGCTTGATGTCGGAAGTCGGGCCGAGACGGTGCGACTCGACCTGGTGAATTTCTCCGAATCGCGTCGAGGTGATCCAGGTATTATCCTGCCGGCGGCCGTAGCCGGGCAGTGACAGACTGATGCCGATGAAGGATGTGTCGGCCGGTCTGGAGGACATCACATAGTGAAGAACGGATTCGAAGCGTTCCTGAAAACCGGTGGAGGCGGGATTGGTTGCCGGCAGTTCGAGCGGCGTTATCCTGCTTGAAATATCGGTAAACGCCGCCCGAAAATCGAGGGATTCCATGAAGATGCATGCCGCAACCCAGTGGTCGGTAACAGCATATAAGGATACTTCAGGCCGGCCTCTCTGGTTGAGATCACTCGATATTTCCTGTCTCAGTATGTTCCGATCGATAAGTTCGTTGCAGGCCTGGGAAACGGAACTGGGGCGCAGTTTGAATCGATTGGTGATCTCTTTGCGCGAAATACCCGGATGCTTCAGCGCCTGTGAAAAGACAAGGGCGTTCAGCGCGTCCTTCTGCCGGAAATTCGCTGTACTGTAAATCTCTTCGATCGTATGAATCATATGTATTACAGCTCATCAGTATAGGGGTGATACCGAAAAGAATCAAATATTAATCTGCAGGAGATCCATCTGGTTGGTTCGGGTGATTCTGCGGATAAGCTCTGGTGACAGTGCGAGTGCGTCCTGCAGGTACTTCACGCAACCGTCTATCGGCAGTGCCGCCCCCGCAAGCTGAGTGCTTCCCCTCCGGTGGAGTTTACCGTTCTCTTCCAGTACGATCGGCTGATCTCCGATCATGTACGGTCCGGCCGGCATCCCGCCGAACCGCATGAGGTCGCTGGTGATAATGATTTTGTCCGGCGGTTTTGATCTGAGCGCAACCTTCAGGAAGGAAAGGGGAAGATGAAATCCGTCGGCGATCAGAAAAGCATACAGACGGTCGTCGGAGAGTAACTTCCAAAGCGGATTGAAGTGACGGTGTATCATGCTCGGCAGGCCGTTGCCCACATGAGTTGCTGCTCTGGCGCCGGCATCCACGGCGGCGTCTATCTGTTCATCACTGGCCAGATGATGTCCAAGTGATACGATAGTGCGTGTTTCCGAACTTATTCGATGGATGATCTCGGCAGCCCCTCTCTGGTCGGGTGCTATAGTAATTATCGCGATGCCGTCATCGCTCATATCGCGAAGCTGTTCATACAGGTCCATGCATGGCGGCCTTATGTATTCAGCCTGATGGATACCCCGCGGGCCTGATTCCGCATTCAGAAAAGGCCCCTCCAAATGGATCCCCAGTATCCGAGCCCCCCGGGGCTCTTCCCTACCGGCGGCGGCGATGAGTGGCAGATTGTGTTGGTACGTCTCAATCGGCGAGGAGATAATAGTCGGACAGTAAGCTTCTACGCCTTTCTCCCCCAGCAGCCTGCTCACGGTCCTGATTTCATCCAGGGTGAGGCCCGGGTCTGAGAAGTCGATTCCTCTGAAGCCGTTTACCTGCAGATCGATATAACCGTTCTTCATCTCTCCTCGGCTATTGGATGCAAAGTAGCAATAATAATAACATAGTATGTTAAAAATATGCAGCTGTCAACTGATGCTGTTTCTTGATGATGATCCAATTCCATGCCTGTCAGCCCTTTATACACTCTGATTTATCGCTTGACAGCACTACTATGGGTGCTATACTGATTAATAATAACATTTTATGTTAATAAGGAGGCGGAAAAGATGAAAAGAGGTATAGTGACGCTTTTATGTATTCTTCTCGTAATGCCGCTGTTTGCGGAGGGAGCACAGGAAGTAGCGGAATCGAAGACTCTGACAATTTGGAGTGCGACGTCCGCGGAACTTACCGAAGACCTGGTCAATGCTTTCAAGGAAGAGTACCCTGACCTGGATGTCGATATCATCACTGCCGGATCGGGTGAACTGATCACCAGGCTGCAGGCACAGCAGCCGAATCCCTCCGGCGATATAATACTCGGAATTGCACAGGAGGCATTCGAGGGCAATTACGATCTATTTACCGGATATGAAGTCAAAAAGGACGAAATTCCCGAGTTGTTGAAGGACGCCAAGAATCCTCCGAAGTACTACGGCATGTCCATGCCGATCCAGGCTCTGATGGTGAATACCGACCTGTTAGGTCCTTCGGAGCGGCCCACCGGCTGGGCTGATCTGGGAGATGCGAAATACGCCGGCCAGATCGTCATGGCCAATCCCTCCATGTCGGGGTCCGCGTACAGTCAGGTCTACCAGATGAATGAACTTCTCGGCTTTGATTTCATCAGGAAGATGGTCCCGAATGTTGTTTTCGTGACATCCTCCAAGATAGTCCCGGAGGCAGTGGCGCGGGGCGAATACGCGATCGGTGTTACCGGGGACTACAATATTGCCAGGAAGATCGAAGAAGGCGCGCCGGTTGTCGCAGTGTATCCCACCGAAGGTACCGGAGCGCGGTTTGACGCAACCGGGATAATCAAAGGAGCCGCCAACCTGGAAAATGCAAAAAAATTCATGGATTGGATCGTGACAGAGGATGCTCTTACCATCGTGTACGAATCCAGAATGCGGAGAACCGTACATCC
>JBNGED010000120.1:0-2099 GCA_049975605.1 Sediminispirochaetaceae bacterium
GGAGAAGGGAGTTCTTGCCATAGGCTCCGGCGGTAATTACGCCTATGCGGCCGCTCTGGCGTATCTTGAAACCCCGGACCTGACGGCCAGGGAAATAGCGGAGAAGGCAATGCAGATCGCCGCGGGTATCTGTATCTATACGAACGAACAATTCACCGTGGAGGAGATTGAATGAAGCGCGAACTGGATTCGCTGACACCGAAAGAGATAGTTAAAGAACTCGATAAATATATTGTAGGTCAGGAAAAGGCTAAAAAGGCCGTCGCCATTGCACTGCGCAACAGGATGCGGCGGCGGATGCTCCCGGAGGAGCTTCGCGACGAAGTGGCCCCAAAGAACATCATCATGATCGGTTCGACCGGGGTAGGGAAGACAGAAATCGCCCGGCGCCTGGCGAAGCTCTGCGGGGCTCCCTTCATCAAGGTCGAGGCCAGCAAGTACACCGAAGTCGGATATGTCGGAAGGGACGTGGAGTCCATGGTACGGGATCTCATGAGCGTCGGTCTGTCGATGGTCAAGAGCGAGCTGGCGGAAGATGTTCGGCAGGAAGCCGAGCAGCGGGCCGAAGACAGCCTCCTCGATCTTCTTCTACCCGGAATCGGGAAGGGTGAGAGAGGTGCGGGGTTTTCGCCCGGACCCGCGTCACCCGTACCGGCAGCAGCCGACAAGACGGGGACGGCCGGCGCAGATCATGGGGGCGGCTCCGATGTTATACCGATGGAACCGGCCGCAGAGGGCGATTCGACCCGGGACAAGTTCAGACGCATGCTGAGAGATGGAAAGCTGGAAGACAAGATCGTGGAGGTTGATGTAGCTCAGCGGGGATTTCCCTCGATCGAGATTTTTTCGGGACAGAGCTTCGAGGAGATGGACGTCAACTTCGGCGGACTGGCCAATCTATTCGGCGGCAAGAAGAAGAAAAAGCGCGTAACGGTCAAGGAAGCGCGGGAGATACTTCTGGACCAGGAGATGGACCGGCTGGTGGACACCGACCGCGCCGCCGACATCGCCCGGGACCGGGTGGAACAGATGGGAATCATATTCGTGGACGAAATCGACAAGGTTGCGGTCAAGGAAGGCCGGGGCGGCGTGGATGTGTCAAGGGAAGGGGTCCAGCGGGACATTCTCCCCATCGTCGAAGGCAGCCAGGTCAACACCAAGTACGGGCTGGTGGATACAAGCCATATACTCTTTATTGCCGCGGGGGCTTTTCACATGAGCAAACCGTCGGACCTGATTCCGGAACTCCAGGGACGCTTCCCGCTGCGGGTGGAGCTCGATGATCTGTCGAGCGATGATTTTTTCCGGATCCTCTCAGAACCGGAGAATGCTCTCACCAAGCAGTACATCGAACTCCTGAAGACCGAGGGTGTCGAGATCGAATTTTCCGAAGATACGCTGAAGCGGATCAGTGAAATCGCCGCCCAGGTCAACTCGAAGACGGAGAATATCGGCGCGCGGCGGCTTCATACGATTATGGAACTGCTGCTGGAAGATGTTTCCTTCAACGCGCCGGAACTGAAGGGGCAAAAAATTCCGCTCACACCGAAGTATGTGGATGAGCGGCTGAATGATATTATGGAGGATCAGGACCTTTCGCGCTACATTCTGTAGGCTGCGGGTAGGTCCATAGTGCCGTATTCGGCGGCCGGCGGGCAATGGAAAACTTGCCCTAAGCGGAGCAGGGCTTTCTGTCGAGAATAGAAGGAGAAAGCCTTTGAAAGGAGAGAAGCTGGTGTTTTTAGGAAACAGTTTTGGAAAAACCCTCGATATCATGCACCGGACAATGGATGTCTCCATGCTCCGGCACCAGGTGAGCGCCAACAACATCGCCAACGCGGATACGCCGAACTTCAAACGGAGCGTAGTCAACTTCGAGGCGGAGCTGAAGAGGGCACTTGATTCGGAGAAAGTGGTGAAGCCCAGGGCCTACCTGACTCACGAGAAGCACATCCCCTTCGACAAGGTGCAGAATTACCGGAACGTGAAACCGAGGAGAATACTGGATTATCTGTCTCAGGCGGATAACAACGGAAATAACGTGAATTTGGAAGAGGAGAGCATGCTGCTCCTGCAAAATCAGCTGCGTTACAATATGT
>JBNGED010000120.1:2109-6965 GCA_049975605.1 Sediminispirochaetaceae bacterium
ACCTGATGACCCGGTCGGTCTCGGACCAGTTCAACCGGATCAACATCGTGCTGCGGTAGGAGGTGACACATGGGATTGTTCAGTAGCATCAACGTGGCAGCCAGCGGGCTTACCGCCCAGCGTTTAAGGCTGGATGTCATTTCAAACAACATCGCGAACGCCGACACCACCAGGACGCCGGAGGGCGGTCCGTTCCGCAGGAGCCGGGTTATCTTTAGACCCAGGGTCCAGCAGCCCTACTGGCGGAGCCCGTTTTTACCCAAAACAATGGACAATGGGGTAGGACAGGGAGTCAGAGTGGTCGAGGTGGCTGAAGACATCGACGCCAAGCCGCGGCTTGTGTACGATCCGACTCATCCCGACGCGATCAAGACCGGACCGCAGAAAGGGTATGTCGAGATGCCCAACGTCAATGTCGTGGAGGAGATGGTGGACATGATTTCCGCCTCCCGTTCCTACGAAGCGAACGTGGCGGTTGTGAACGGGGCCAAGAGCATGTTCCAGGGCGCTTTGGCTATTGGCAGATAAGGCAGATAAGGCAGATAAGGGAGGGAAGTGAGATATGGCAGATCTTTTTGCAGGAAACATAAGCGGACACGTGGTCGATCTGCAGAGGACCCATCCGAACCATATGGCGAGCAAGCTGCATCCGCAGACGGACGCGGCAGCCGGGGGGAAAAACTTCGGCCGCGTGCTGACGGACACTCTTGAGGATGTAAACGGTCTTGCTCAGCAGAGCACGCAGCTTACACAGCAGTATATAACCGATCCGGACAGCGTGGATGCGCATGATGTCACGATCGCGATGAGCAAGGCCAATCTGGCGGTTGCTCTTACAAAATCCGTAGTTGACGGAGCGTTGAACGCATACAAGGAGATTATCAACTTAAGATAAGAACCGTAATTCGTTCCTTGTGGGAGGGGAAATGAACGAGTTTTTTCAAAAACTGATAACACAGATCAAATCTCTGTGGGGTAAGCTGTCGCTTATCCAGAAAATCATCCTGTTCGCAGTAATAGCGGTGGCGATCCTCGGAATTGTGCTCCTGGTCAATTTCAGTGCAAGCCCGAGCATGGTTCCGCTCATCACCGCGCCGGTGACCGATCAGGAACAGTTGAGCCGCATATCCAGACGTCTCGATGAGGAGGGAGTTTCTCACAGTATCACCGAGACCGGTCAGGTGTATGTGAAGGACAAACAGACCGCCCAGCGGATGGTGGCGATCCTCATGCGGGAGGACCTCATTCCCAAGGAGACCAGTCCGTGGGACGTGTTCAAGATGGACCGCTGGAGCGTCACCGATTTCGAGCGGAATGTCAATCTGCGGCAGGCAGTTACCACCAGCATAGAACAGCATATCGAATCTCTCGACGAGGTTGACTCGGCCCAGGTTACTCTGGTGATCCCGGAACAGACACTGTTCGAGGAGGATCAGAATCCGGTGACTGCTTCGGTTATTATTACACCGACCCCCGGAAGTGATTTCACCGAGAACAGGAAGAAGATCGAAGGCATCGAGAAGCTGGTGATATTCGGGGTGGAGGGACTCCAGAAAGAGAATCTGGTCATATCCGATCACAACGGCATCGTCCTGAACGACTTCGCCGATCTGGCGGAGTTCGACCGGCTCGAACTCTCCAAGCGGCAGATGGAACAGAAAGCCCGGCTGGAAAACAAGTACAAGGCCCAGATCTTCAAGGAACTGTCGCAGATCTTCGGGGCCAAGCGGGTAAGCGTTCTGAAGGTCGACATCGACCTCGACTTCCGCAAGGAGACGGTACAGACGGAGGAGCACTTCCCGGTAACTACGGTACCCGACAATCCGAACACACCATACAGCGAACGGGAGTACGTACTGTCCATTCCCCGGTCCAAGGAGATCGTGAACGAAGAGTTCAAGGGTACGGGATTTAACCCCGAAGGGCCGCCGGGACAGGAAGGACAGACCCCTCCCGCCTACAAGGACCTCGACAACCTGGTCGGTGAGTACAAGAACAACTCCCAGATCGTGAACGAAGAAGTGAATACCAGGAATATTTACGAAGAGAAGAGCCCGTGGGCGATAAAGCGGGTAACCATCGGTGTCGCCCTCGATGGAATATGGGAAAAGAAGTATAATAAAAACGGAACGGTAAAGATCGACGAAGAGGGACACATCGTGCGTGAATACACGGAGGTGAGCGAGGATTCCCTGCAGAAAGCTCAGGACCTCGTAGAACATGCCATCGGGTACAACCGTGAACGGGGCGACTCGGTGACCGTCCAGCACATCCAGTTCGACCGTTCCAGCGAGTTCCAGCAGGAGGACGAGAAGTTCCGCAGTCGGAAGCGGATGCAGCAGATAGTCCTCTACTCGGCCCTCGGCATCTGTGTGATCATGATAGCCTTCATCGTGTTCCGGCTGATTTCACGCGAACTCGAACGGCGGCGGAGACTCCGGGAAGAGGAGCTTGCACGGCAGCATCAGATGGCCCGCGAGGCGGTCCTGCGAAGTGCGGAAGAGGAAGAAGAAGGTATGGAAGTCGGCATGTCGGTGGAGGAGCGGGCCCGTATGGAGATGCAGGAGAACGCCATCAATATGGCCAGGGAGCATCCGGAAGACGTTGCCCAGCTCATAAGAACCTGGCTGGCGGAGGAGTAGGATATGGCGAAAACAACAGGCGGACAGAAACCAGCTGCGGGAACGCAAAAACGGGCAGCCAAAAAGGAGCTCAACGGAAGGCAAAAGGCGGCCATCTTTCTGGTGACTCTGGGGTCCGAGATCTCATCGGCCATCTTCAAGCACCTGCGTGAGGACGAGATCGAGACGCTCACTTTCGAAATTGCACGGCTCGACAACGTGGAGCCGGACGACAGGGACCGGGTCCTTCAGGAGTTCAAGGAGCTCATGATGGCCCAGGACTTCATTACCTCGGGCGGTATCGATTACGCCCGGGAGCTGCTCGAGAAATCCCTCGGAAGTACCAAGGCCGTGGACATTATCAACCGGCTCACCAGCAGTTTGCAGGTACGGCCCTTCGATTTCGTCCGGCGCACCGATCCTGCCCACCTCCTCAACTTCATACAGCAGGAACATCCTCAGACAATCGCACTCATCCTGGCGTACCTCGAACCGCAGAAGGCCTCCAATATCCTGAGCAGTCTCCCGCACGAGATCCAGTCGGACGTTGCCAAGCGGATCGCCACTATGGACCGGACGAGTCCGGAAGTGCTCCGGGAGGTGGAGAGGGTGCTGGAAAAGAAACTATCAACTCTCTCCAACGAAGACTTCACCGCGGCAGGCGGTGTGGAGAACATTGTCGAGATACTCAACCTGGTAGACCGAACGACCGAGAAGACTATTATCGAGTCCCTGGAAGAAGAGGATGCCGAACTCGCCGAAGAGATCAAGAAGCGTATGTTCGTATTCGAGGACATCGTTCTCCTCGACAACCAGGCCATACAGAAGGTCCTGCGGGAGGTCGACACCAACGATCTGGCCAAGGCCCTCCGCGGCGTAGAGGCCGAGGTGCAGGACAAGATATTCAGGAACATGTCCAAACGGGCGGCGGCCCTCCTGAAGGAAGAGATGGAATACATGGGACCCATCAGAATCAAGGACGTCGAAGAGGTGCAGCAGAAGATCGTTGCATCAATCCGCAAGCTCGAAGAGCAGGGAGAGATCGTCGTTGCCCGCGGAGGCGAGGACGAGATGGTTATATAGAACTGCGCTTATGCGGTTCTCAGTTTTTGGTAGCAAAGGAGATTGCCAATGGCAAAAAACGTATTTCGCGCACAAGAGGTAAGCCGGACGGAAGGCCGAGTTGTCTTGGAATCTCCATTTGAAGAGGAAGCCAAAGAGGTCACAGTCGAATCGGTCGAAGAGTACACGGGTCCTACCGCGGATGATCTCAAACGGGAAGCCGAAGCATTCAAGCGGAACTGGGAAGACGAGAAGCAGCAGATGATTGAAGAAGCCAGAGCGGAGGCGGACCGAATCATCAAGGAAGCCGAGCAGCGGGCATTCGAAGAGGTGCAGAACAAGACCGAAGAGGCCCGCCAGGCGAAGCAGCAGGCGGAAGAGGAAAAGACCCGTATCGTCGAGGAAGCAACCCGAGAGGCTGACAATATGCGGCGGGAAGCCAACGAGGAAGTGGACCGTATACGCAGAGAGGCCTATGAGGAAGGATACAAGGCAGGGCATGAAGAAGGGTATGCCGAAGGCAAGCCGGAAGTCGAACGTCTGATCGATCAGCTCCACCACATTATCGATAAGACGCTGGAGAAGCGCAACGAGATCATCGAACAGTCGGAGACCCAGCTGATCAACCTTGTATTGCTGATCGCCAAGAAGGTCGTGAAGGTCATATCGGAGAATCAGAAGAACGTCGTGATCAACAACGTAATCCAGGCGCTGAGGAAGCTCAAGAGCAGAGGAGAAGTGCTGATCAAGGTGAACCTCGACGATGTCGAACTGACCACGGAACACGTCAAGGATTTTATGAGGATGGTCGACAACGTCCAGTCCGTAACGGTCGTGGAAGATTCGACGGTAGACAAGGGAGGGTGCGTAATCGAGACCGATTTCGGCGAGATCGACGCACGGATCTCGTCGCAGCTGCAGGAGATAGAAGAGAAGATAAATGAGCTGGCCCCCATACGGACAAGGGGCGAAAGCTGAAGATAATAAAGACGAACATGCCGGGAGGGGAACATGTTTGAAAAGTACTCGACACTCATCGAAAAGATGGATCCGATCAAATACACGGGAACTGTCAAACGTGTCAGGGGCCTGCTCATAGAAAGCCACGGTCCGCAGGTGGTCGTAGGCGAGACCTGCCAGATCATCATCCCGAAGGAGAACCGGGTCGCCTGG
>JBNGED010000121.1:0-6953 GCA_049975605.1 Sediminispirochaetaceae bacterium
GGTTCAGCTGAATCTCGCGACCATTCAGGACAGCGAGATTCCCCACATCCGGACACAGCTTCAAAATATTCTGGGAGGATAGCCTTTGCATATAATCGGAACGGCAGGCCACATCGACCACGGCAAGACGGCCCTCATCGAAGCGCTGACCGGGATCAACGCCGACAGACTTCCCGAAGAGAAGAAAAGAGGGATGACCATTGATCTCGGCTTCGCCCACTTCGAAGGCGCCGGAGGCGAACCGGTCGGCGTCATCGACGTCCCCGGGCACGAACGATTCATCCGCAACATGGTGGCAGGCGCCTGGAGCCTCTCCTGCGCCGTACTGGTCGTTGCCGGAGACGAAGGCTGGAAGCCACAGACGGAGGACCACGCCCGGGTCCTCGAAGCCATGGGAATCAGGCATATCGTCTGCGCCCTCACGAAGATCGACATAACCGAAAAGGAGATCCTCGCATACGTCACCGAGACCGTGCAGAATCATCTCACGCGGATTTTTCAGAAAAAAATTACGATCATTCCCGTCTCCCCGGTTACCGGCGAGGGCATCGATACACTACGAGGATATCTGATAGATCTTCTCGGGAAGCTTCCGGACAGAGAATCCGGCGGCCCCGGCTTCATCCACATCGACCGGGTCTTCACCATCAAGGGATCTGGAACGGTCATCACCGGTTCGCTGTCGGGCGGGAAGATCTCCGAGGGGGACGAAGTCACCATACTCCCGCAGGGGCTAAAGACGAAGATACGCGGGATACAATCCTACCACAGCGCCATCCAGACCGCCCGTTCCGTTTCGAGGGTCGCCTGCAATCTCCAGGGGATCAAGAAAGAAGAGATATCCCGGGGCTGTATCGCCGCCGCAGACCCAGGTGCTTTTTATACTGAAGATGAGTTCATCATCCAGTTCGAAGAACTGGACAAGAACCAGAAGACCATCAAGAACCACATGGAGCTGGAAATAGCCTGCGGGACCGGCCACTACATCGGGATCATCCATTTCCTCCGGACCCCCGGCTTCGCCAGGATCGTCCTGAATGAAAAAATTTCTGCTTCATGGTTCGATCCTTTCCTGCTCATCCGGCAGGGCGGGCACCACATCCTGGGCAAGGGCCGCTTCATCTGGGCCGGCGCGACGGACCGCCATTTCAGGATACGCCTGTCATCGGTCCTCGCGCAGTACCCGGTCCCGGAGGCCATCAGGGAGGAAGCGGTCCTCCGCTTCGTCCTCGAGGACTGGTATGCCTTCTCATCGGACTCCGAACGGCGTGCGGTTGAATCCTTCGCCGCTGCTGCGAAGCTTGAAGTCCGGGATGCAGGCGGCGCGGTCATTCTGGAAGAGCGGTATCGGAAGGAGCTGCAGCAGCTGTTCGACCTTGCTGCTAAAACCGGCGGCGTGAGCAGGGCCTCCTATTTGCAATCCGGAGACCTGCCGCCGTCCGTCAAAGAGTCGCTCATCGCTGATGCTTTGAAGTTGAAAAAAATCGCCCAAAAGGACCAGCTGCTGATCTCACCGGAACAGCTTGAACAGGAAGCGCCCCTCACTCCCCTCGCACGCAGGCTCCTCGACACCCTGAGCACCTATACACAGAACGGACTTCAGCTGAAGGACATCCACGATCCCGGTGCGAAGAAGGAACTGCGGAACCTCACCCGCCTGGGGAAGGTGGTCGCCCTGGAGGGGGACATCTACTACAGCGCGGAGAACTTCAAGGCCCTGGCCGATCGAATCCTGGAAGGGCTTCCTTCAGGATCGTCCTTCTCCATCCCCGAAGCGAAGGAGAGGACCGGATTGTCGCGACGCTTCATGATACCTCTGTTGAACAGGATGGAGGAGGAAGGAATGGTCAGGCGGGACGGCGACAGCCGCACCGTCTGCTGACGCGATTCTAAGGAATTATTTCCAGGCCCTGTCCCTCGACGGCTTCGCCGATGACCCGGCAGAAGGCCCCTGCTTTTTTGAACTCGCCCAGCACTTTTTCGATCCGGTCTGAAGGAACCGCGGCCAGGAGACCGCCGGAGGTCTCCGGAGTGAAGAGCAGGCGCCTCAGGCCCGCTTCGATAGACCCTGCGAAGCGGATATTCTGCTGATAGGCCCGTTCGTTTTTCCCGGTCCCTCCGGGGAAGAATCCCGCCTCTGCATACTCATGTGCGCCCGGGAGGAATGGTACCGACGAAGCCGATATTCTAATGCTCACCCCGCTCTTCTCCGCCATCTCGGATGCATGTCCGAGCAGAGCGAAGCCGGTGACATCGGTGCAGCCGCAGATGGTTTCCCGCACGAATATTTCCGCGGCTGTACGGTTCAGCTTCATCATGCTGTCGATCGCTCCCTGGAGGTGGGCTTGATCGGCCTTCTGTTTTTTCCCCGCGGTAGTGATGATTCCCGTACCGAGGGGCTTCGTGAGGATGATCTTGTCGCCGGGACGGACATCCGCCTTCGTCATGAGGGAGTCCGGATGGGCGAAGCCCATGACGGAGAGGCCGTACTTCGGCTCCTTGTCGTCCACCGTGTGACCTCCCGCGAGAACGCCGCCGGCCTCTTTCACCTTCTCAGCTCCGCCCTTCAGGATTTCCGAGACAATCGAGTCCTCCATGTCCCCCGGGAAGGCGCAGACATTCAGAGCAACCGCGACCTCTCCCCCCATGGCATATATGTCGCTCATGGCATTCACCGCCGCGACGGCGCCGAAGCTGTAGGGATCGTCGACCACGGGAGGAAAGAAGTCCACCGTCAGGATGACAGCCCTGTCCGCGCTCAGCCGATACACGGCGGCATCGTCGCTGATCTCGAGTCCTATGAGTAAATTGTCGTACTCCACAGCGGAAAACATTCCGGCAAGGGGCCGCAGAACCTGCGACAGGGAATAGGATCCCCTTTTAGCCGCTCATCCGGCCGCCGCTGTCATGGAGGTGAGACGTATCTCTTCCCGTGACATCTTTTCTCCTCGATCGGCCCGGCAAAGCTTGATATAGCCTGATTTAGCCCGGCCTTCGCTTTTTTTTGAATACAGTAGAGAAAATTTTTTGAAAGTACAATCCCCTATTATCTAATAATTTAAAACCCGTAATCATAGGATAAAGCTTGTGAGAATTTCTCTTCAGAACACCAACCGATTCATTGATTATCTCTTTGAGTGCTGTGCTTCCCCGATCTTACCTGTGATGGCGTGAGGCCGAACTGTCTGTGAAATGCCGCCGAAAATCCGCTTACACTTCGATAGCCCACCTCATGGGCAATTTCGCCGATACTTTTGTCCGTATCGTGCAGGAGCTTAATTGCCTGCTCCATTCGCAGTCTGTAGACATATGCGAATATGCTCGTTCCATATTCGCTTTTAAATCCGTTTTTGAGCTTCGTCGTATTCAAGCCGACCACGCGCGCGAGTGTTGAGATGGTAAGGTGATTGGAAAAATTTTCCGAGATTATGCCCAGGGCATCCTGCAGTCTTTTTCGCTCCTTGGAGCTGAAAGATGTACTCAGCCGTTCGCCATTCCTACTCTCAGCTTCTTTCATATACTGAAGCTCGAGAGCGAGAAATTCGAGGATCTTCCCTTCTATGAAAAGGGACCGCAGGCTTCCCTCCAGGCTGCATGTACGAATCTCCCGCACGATCATCTTGGCTTCAGGCAGACACATACCGCTGTGTGCGTGAGATCGGGCCGGTAATTCTTTGAGAAAAGCTTCCATTTTTCGTCTCACTTCCCGGCTGCTGTTCCTCCTCTCTTTCTCAACTATCGATGCAGGAAGGAAAAAACAGAACTGATCAAGAGATGAACCGTGAACGAAATGCAGCGTTCCTCCCGTATGCGGAGGGAACACGTAGGAGAATGTCTTATCAAGGGGAACTCGTTCTCCCGTTGCGTCAATCGTCGCTTCGATTCGGGACGCGCTCATGACCACGGGGAACTTGATGCGGTTATCTTCCACAGAAGCAAAGAGATCACACCTTTCTACTGCATTCTTTGCTACCAGTTCATCGAAGCCGAACCCGCCTGGTACCTGCTCGATATAAATTTTCCCTTCATGGAGCTCTCTGGGTACTGGTATGCTCAGCTCCTTCGGTACTTCATCGGTGTGTAATACTGTTCTTCGCTGTGTCGTGGTTTCCGGATGATCGGGCTTTACGCACTCAATGCGGATCCTCGGTAACATTGAATTTGATGCACTTTTTTCTTTTTTCCCTAATTTCATAATCATGCAGCTGCTTGACGGCTGGCCGGAATTAAGCGGAAGGAGCAGGGCAAAAGATGCAGTCCTGCCGATTTGTCGTTCTCAGTATATTACAGTACGCGCACGGGCGCAATGGATGCATCAGGCCTATCGGTGAATCCATAGGCCGAATCCATACCCCCTGCAGACCGCTATTTTTCGAGCACCGACATGGCCCAAGAGAGCTCTGCGGGATGAGTAATCTGAATATCATTTCTCATTTCGACCCGATCCCCATTATATACAAGAAGTCCCGCGGAGACGGTGTAAGGGTTGCGGTCTGAGACCCGTTCGGTAAAATAATTGAGGTTTCGAAAGTAATCGCTGTTGAGCGTCGAGCCTGCCTTTATTTCCACTGGAAACGGCAGCCCGCCGATTTCGTAGATGACATCGACTTCGTTTCCCCTGCTGTCTCTGTAGAAGTAAAACGGATCCGGCATCGCCCGGTTGAACCGGTATTTCAATAATTCACCTACTACGAGATTTTCGAAAAGATTTCCCCGCAAGGGATGATGAAATACATGCTCCGCCTTTTCGATGCCCAGCAGTCGGGAGGCCAGTCCAGTGTCATAGAAGTAGAGTTTCGGACTCTTGATCAAGCGCTTCTTGAAATTCTTATAGTACGGTTTCAAAAGATACACCACATAGCTTGCCTGCAGCAGTGTCATCCATTCAGAAGCGGTGGTGTGTGATACGCCGGTGTCGTTTGCAAGGGAGGAGAGATTGAGAATTTGCCCGACCCTCCCGGCGCATAGGCCGAGAAATCTTTCAAACAGGGATATATTGTGAATCTGTGAGAGCTGCCGCACATCTCTTTCGACGTAGGTCGATATGTAATCGGAAAGCACTCTATTCGGATCGAGACCGGAACTGTATATGCGGGGATAAAACCCCCTATGGATGAGATCGTCATTGCTGCGTATCCATCCCGCTGCACACAGCTCACCTATGGAAAACGGAAGCAGCTTGAGCATTGCGGTTCGTCCGGCCAGCGATTGCGACACCGCTTCCATAACTTCGAACTGCCTGCTTCCGGTCAGTATGAACTGACCCGGCTCTCCCGTCTCGTCGACATGCACCTGCAGCCAGGATGGAAGATCGGGGACATTCTGGATTTCATCGAGTATCACACCACTGTGATGCCGCCGGAGAAATCCCTTCGGATCTTCCCTGGCAAATCCTCTCTCCTCCATATCTTCGAGATTCACATAATCAAGTCCGGGAAAGGAATCCCTGACGAAGGTGGTCTTGCCGGACTGTCGCGGCCCGGTAATAGTGATAATCGGATATTTCGAGAAGAGGTTCTTCGCGATGTCGGTGATTTCCCGGGGGATGATTCTTTTCGGCACTGTTGCTCCTTTTGCTTTAATTGTAGGTGCATATTGCAGTAATTTTCTTCAAATTGTACCATGCAATATTGGATGAATCAATGACATTCTTTGATTTCACAGGTTTCTGCTTATATTGGCGTCTTTTTGATTTCTGCAGTCTCTACAAGAATGAATATTCCGGTACATACGGGAAGTTCCATCTCGAGCGGATCCAGACTGTCGGCGAACACTTTTTCAGCTGTGACGATTACAGAAAGAGTATAGCCCACACTTGTTGCAGCAACAGCGACTGCGGCTACGCCTACTTTCACTACTTCTCCTGCAAGGAGTTCTATTGATGTCATTCCTGCAGTCAGAAAATAACACTTTTCTTCGCCGAACACCTTAACTATGAAATCCTAATATGTCTTCCTTATCTCCAATTTGTTTTTATCATCCCGAAATCCTTGTGGGTGTACTTTCGCCATGACAGAAAGCTTTTCACAAACATATCGAAAATGATAGTCGTCATGGTCAGGGTTTTCTACAGGTAAACTTCCGGAAAAGAAATCCGTACAGAAATGGTGATAAATCATTTCAAATTTTTGCGGAGCAAAATACCCTGCGGATACCCTATATAAGGCACTTTGGGCTTTGGAACGGCCTCGTTTAACTGATTTCCTTTAGCGAATTCACGCTGCCGCAAAAAGAGACCCTTTTCACGCTCTTTTTTCGCCGTTCTGTGTATAGTGGGCCTTTGTTACCCCCTGTTACAAAGTTAGTACTGAAAAAAGTGCTCTGACCTGAACAGGGAGGTCATTTTCTCGGATTTGTAAGCTGGAGTTTACCATTTACACTAGTTTCGGCATTGACCTATAGATTAATGCTCCTATCATTCAGCACCCAAGGCCTTTATCCTACCACAGCAACAGATCGTCTCGGGCGACCACCGGATTATGTCGCTCTGTGGTGGTGCCATCTCCCAGCCCGCCGGAGGAGTTGTCCCCCCATGCCCATACCGTGCCACCACTCTTCACTGCCATAGTGTGGCTCCCTCCTGACGCGATCACTGCAATCCCGGACAGGCCGCTTACCTGTACAGGATTGTGTCTATCTGTGGTCGTGCCGTCCCCCAGCTGGCCGTAAAAATTGCGTCCCCATGCCCACACCGTACCATCGCTTTTCAGGGCTACCGTGTGGTAGTACCCAGCGGCGATCACCTCCACCCCGGACAGACCGCTCACCTGTACCGGGCTGTGTCGCTCCGTGGTGGTGCCGTCACCCAACTGGCCGAAGCAGTTGTACCCCCAAGCCCATACCGTGCCGTCGTTTTTCAGGGCCACCGTGTGCTTCACCCCAGCGGCGATCGCCTCCACCCCGGATAGGCCGCTCACCTGTATCGGGGTGTGTCGCTCCGTGGTGGTGCCGTC
>JBNGED010000122.1:0-5892 GCA_049975605.1 Sediminispirochaetaceae bacterium
TCGGGACAAAGTCGCTTACGAACACTTGGGACAATATCGCTTACGAACCACTCACGCGCCGAAATAGCCCGAAATAAAATTTGACAGCCGGACAAATATGCGTTAGCTTGGTAGTAGGAGGATGGCTTACAAGAAAACTAATAAGTAAGGAGGTTAGCCTATGGGCCCACCTTACAATTGGAGCCGGTTATAGACCGGCCTTGCTTCGGAGCTGTTTTTCATTGTTAAAGAATACAGTGAGATCTGGCGAATCCAAGTAAAATCTGGATTGTCATGGTCCCTAAAAGCCGGCAATTAGGCCGGCTTTTTTCTAGTCTGCAGAAAAATGGTGTTGATAACTTTCTAATATGTCTTCTTAGAAGAACTTAGAACAGCAATATAATAATAATTCTTGTTTTAATTGTATCTATTTGCATTTGCATTATTTAGCTGCGATTTAGCACCAATCTTCAGCAAACTGAATTCCACGAGGAGTCGTTCCACTTCAGCCCGCTGCTGCCGCCCCTGGCCGTCGAAATCACGGATAATGGTGATTATCTGCTCCAGCTGTCGCGTGGTGAATGTACGGCTGGCCTGCAGATAATTCTGCTGGTTGCGCTTGCCGCGGATGGGAATCGCCCTCATGGCCTCCTCGGGGGAGAATCGCCGGTCGAGCATCCGGGACAACTTCAGCAGCCGGCGGAACTGCCACAGCAAGCCCCCCAGGATCTGTACCCCGTTGCTCTGACCTGACAGGAGGATCTTGTGGAGAATCTCCAGGGCTGCGGATAAGTCCTGCTGAACAATCTTCTGAAACAGGGAAAAGACATTCTCCTCCTTGCTGTGATAAATAAACTCCTCAATATCATCGCCGGTCAGCCGGCTGCCGGGACCGAAGTAGAGGATCAATTTGTCGGCGGCGTTCTTCATCTCGAGGGTGTTGTTCTCGACCAGCTCGAGGACCATCTCGACGGCATCCTCGTCGATTACGAGTTCAGCCTTTCGGAAATACTTCAGCAGCCACTCCCTTTTTTTATTTTCGAACAGTTCGAAAAAGGTCTTCTGCTGTCCTTTGGGCACCACTTTGGTAAACGCGGAGGGCGCCTTGTATTCATGGGTAACGAGAAAGAGGGTCGCCGACTTTTCCGGGTGTCCGAGGTATTCACTCAGCTGCTGTACGTCTGCCTTCTTCAGCTGTTCGATGTTGGCGACAGTGACGAATTTGTAGGAGGAAAAAAGGGAGCCGTTCTGCAGAAGTGAGACGATATCTCCGGCAGGGGTCTGCCCTGCATAGAACCGATAGGATTCGGGGGTATCCTTGTGAGCTTTCAGATAGTCATCCTTGATATTCTGGATGAAATCCTGTTTCTCTCCCTCTTCTGGACCTACGAGGAGAAAAACCGATGCGGGAGTCGCCATTGCTCTCTTCCTTAGTCGTAGTTGCGAATGATGAATTCGAGTTTACCAAGAATCTGCACATGTTGGGAATAGATCGGAGGGTAGACTGGGTTCTCCGCTTTGAGCTTTACCCGGTTCTTCTCTTTGAAAAAACGTTTGAGGGTGACGGCGTCGTCGTTTACCCGGGCGACGACGATATCACCGTTGTCGGCGTTGGCCTTCTGCATGAAGATCGCCGTATCGCCGTCCAGTATACCGGCGTCCTGCATGCTGTCTCCCCGTACGTTGAGGGCGAAGTACCGGCCCTTCTTCAGCTGGGAGGCGGCGAACCGCAGCATCCGTTCGTAATTCTCTTCGGCAAAGAGGGGCTTGCCCGCGGCTACATTGCCGATCAGGGGGATATCGATCAGTTCGTCCCGCTCATCCGCCGGATTCTGAATGAGTTCGATCGCACGGGAACGGTTCTCATCGCAGCGGATGTACTCTTTCTTCTCCAGGGCTTTGACGTGGTCGAAGACCGCCTTCACGGATATTTCGAACTGCGCGGCGATCTCCCGCATACTGGGGGGGTATCCGTGGTCCTCGATGAACTGACGGAGAAAATCGAGGACTTCTGTCTGCCGCGCGGTTAGTTTTCTCATCTTTTTATGGCTATCCCGTGTTTCTTTATCTTCCCGTGGAGATTGCTGGGGTAGATCCCGAGGGCCTGGGCCGTCTGGGATATGTTGTAATCGTACTCTTCCAGCCGCTGTTCGATCAGCCGGCGTTCGAAATCAGCTCTGGCTTCGTTGAGCTTCATGGAAGCGTACTTGCCGAGATCCGACGGTACCTTGTTAATCTTCTTCTCCCCTAGAAAATGATTTACAACTTCTGCCGGAATCTTCTGTTCGTCAGTCATTATGTTAATACGTTCTATGAAATTTTTCAATTCACGAATGTTCCCGGGCCATGAATAATTACGAAGAACCTGCATTCCTTCGGCGGTAAAGGTGCGCGGCGGCTGGTCCGGGGCCGGATTGTACCTCTTCATGAAGTACTCTATCAGGATTTCAAGGTCTTCCCAGCGCTCCCTGAGCGCAGGGACGTGGATGGGCACTACGTTGAGCCGAAAAAAGAGGTCCTCCCTGAATCTTCCCGCGGCTATCTCTTCCTCGATGTTCTTGTTGGTCGCGGCCAGCAGACGGATGTCGACTTTGATGGACTCTTCTCCGCCGACACGTTCGAACTGATGGTCCTGGATGGCCCGCAGTACCTTGGCTTGAGCGCTCATTGACATGTCGGCGATCTCATCGAGGAAGATCGTGCCGCTGTGGGCCATTTCGAACTTACCCTTGCGTCTCGACACTGCGGAGGTAAAGGCTCCCTTCTCGTGTCCGAAGAGCTCACTTTCCAGTAGAGTATCGGGTATGGCCGCACAGTTCACCTCAATGAACGGCGCCTCCGAGCGTGAACTGCGGCGGTGGATCTCACGGGCGACCAGCTCTTTCCCGGTTCCGTTTTCCCCGGTGATCAGGACCTTGGCATCCGTGGCGGCGCTTTGACTGATTCGTTCACGGACGATCTGCATCGGCGGGCTCGATCCGATCATTTCATCTTCCTGGAAGAGGGAAGTGCGCAGCTGCTGGTTCTCCTTCCGGAGAGTCCGTATCCTGACGGCGTTGTTTACCAGAGTGATGACCTTGTCCAGCGAGAGGGGCTTCTCGAGGAAGTCGAAGGCGCCGTTTTTTACCGCTTTGACGGCCATGTCGATGTTTGCATGTCCGGATATGACGATCACTTCAAGTTCGGGATAGATCTGTTTTATTTCTTTGAGTACGTCGATGCCGCCTTTGTGCGGCAGCCACACATCCAGGATAACAAGATCGATCTCTCTTGATTTGAGAATATCCAGTCCTTCCAGCCCGTCACAGGCGCTGACGACCTGATAGTCTTCATCTTCGAGAATATCGGTGAGAACGGTTCGGATTCCAGGTTCGTCGTCAATAATCAGTATGGTGCTCATGTCTTTTGCTCCAGGGGAAGATCGATATAAAAAGTTGTACCGATGTTCTGTTCCGTTTCAAACCAGATCTTTCCTTGATGGTCGGAAACAATCCTCTCGACGATCGGCAGACCGAGGCCTGTGCCGGTCGTCTTTGTAGTAAAATAGGGGTGAAACACCTTCTGCTCATCTTCGCGAGAGATTCCGCAACCCGTATCCCGGATTTGTATTCTACAGTAATGGCTATGACCTTTTCTGACAAGGTCTGAACTGATAGAAATTTTACCGCTGTCCCCGTCGATTGATTCGAAGGAGTTCTTGACCAGGTTGGAAAAAACCCTGTTCATTTGATGAAGATCTATCTCGACCTCCATAGAGTCCAGATGCTCTGTGTCGACTTCAACCTGCCTGTAATTGGGCTGGTACATCTCGATAACTTCCAGGATGAGCTGCCTGATGTCGGCGGCTTCGAAGTGGGGAGTCGGAAGCCGGGCGAAGTCCCTGAACTCGGCCAGCAGTCTGGTAAGATGCTCGACCTCTTCGGATATGGAGTGAACGGAGGATTCGATGATTTCGTGCAGGCGCGGTGATTTGTTGTCCGATGCTTTCCGGATCCGCTGTGCGGCGAGCTTGATCGGAGTGAGCGGATTTTTGATCTCGTGCGCCATTCTCTGGGCTATTTCCTGCCAGGCAGTCACTTTCTCCGTCTGCCGCAGGTTCGTCCGTGATTGATCGAGTTCGCTTATCATAGTGTTGAAGGAATTGACCAGTATGGCCAGTTCATCTCCCGAACGCGACATGATCCGGAAGGAGTAATCACCGCTGATGACCCGCTGTATGGCGTCCTCCAGGTGTACCACGGGCCGTGTAATTTCATCGCTGAGTATGAAACCGGTCAGGATCGAAAGCAGCAGGATGGGGAAGGAGAAGAGAAAATAGAAAACCGCGAGGGCAAGGATAAAGGTATTCCGGAACTCGTAATACTGGGCAAACATCTGCAGCGCATCGGTAATGTCTTTTGCATTTTCATCAAACCGGTACGGCATTACCACGCTCAATACGATACGGGTGTCCCGGAGATTCCCCGAGGAACCGGAGATTGAGACCTGAGAGAGGGACCGGATGATGCTGAATGTGCCAATTTTTACACGGGGAAGCATCCCCGAACTGTTTGTCCGCGGCATCGACTCCATGAATGCCTGCTGTTCACCCCGGAAATAGATGGAATTTCCGCTGGAATCGAAGAGCTGTACCGCGTCGATTTGGGGATGGACCGACTGGAGCGTGTCCCAGAGCAGGGAGGGTGTGTCGAAATTCTTCTGTACGAGATCGGGTAGAAGTTCGCTCTTGGAGAACTCGGACAGGTTGTTGACGGTGGTGCGGTTGTAATCCAGGGCGATGTCCAGACCGCCCTGCAGGGCAGTGTAGAGCTGGTTGGAGAACCAGGAATTCATGGTAGTCCTGATAAAGCTGATGGAGAGTATGCCCTGCGGTATGGAGGCCAGGATCGATATGAAGGTGAAAAAAATGACCAGCTTGACTTTGAAACGGCTTCCCGGGAGCCCTCTTTTCCTCTGACGCGCCAGCCGGACAATGTTGTATGCAACGATAAGAACCAGAAAGAGAGGCATGATGACGGCCAGAGGAACGAATACGAAGCGGGCAAGTACCGTACCCCGGGAAATTTCACTGAGCAGCTGCTGAGCGAAGACCAGGATGAGAACTATGAGGGTGACATAGATTAAAATGATGCTGACAATACCCGCGCTGTTATCACCGGATGAAGCCTGCTGCTGCATCAGCTGCCTCCGCCCGCTTCGAAGAATCGGTACTCTTTCCATTCCTCTCTTATGCGGCGGCTGCCGAGAAATGGTTCCAGCAAAGTGAAGGGGGCAACCAGTTTGCGGGGAATGATGGTCGCCCGGATTCGGGTATACAGATTCTCTGCTTCGACGGATACAGGGCGCGAAAAAGCGATCTGTGCACGGCGAATTTTTTCACAGAGTTCTTCGAAGGAGAAGAAAAAAAGTTCCTCGTCCCCTGAGTTCAGGACATAGCCGGTATTGAGTTCATCGTACCGTATTCTGTATACAACGGAGCTCTCCGCAAGCATTTTGTCTCCTACTAGTGACAGTATACCGCGGCTCTCGTTAAAAAGCCGGAAATCGTAGGTAATCTCCGCGATCTCTCCTCTTGCAAGTGAAGCGAACAGCGGGTCGCAATCCGCAGCCGGTATACAATAGTCGATTTCAATAAGTTGCGGAGTCAGGTTGTATTGTAACTGCGGTTCCGATGAGTACAGAGAGGGAACGGGTGCGAGCATGAAGGACAGAATAATAATACTGCAGAAGTAATATCTAATCTTCTTCAAATCTGCTTTCGAATAGTTTGACTATTGCATCCACCGCTTCCGACTCGTCCGGGCCTTCAGCGATGATCATGATCTCCGATTTGTAACTTGCGCCCAGGGTGATTATGCCCATGATTGACTTGCTGTTGATGCGCATGCTGTCTTTTTCCAGATATATTTCCGA
>JBNGED010000122.1:5902-6925 GCA_049975605.1 Sediminispirochaetaceae bacterium
CCGAGTCGTACTGATTGGCTGTATTGACAATGAGAGCGGCAGGTCTCGCATGTATCCCGGCTCGGTTTTTGATAGTAACACTCTTGCTTGTCATCGGTAATCCTAAAATGTGTCCTTGTTGTTGAAGTACAGATTCCGGGCGTTCTCACTCTCCAGCCATTTCAGTACATTCTGGTTGAACTCGCGGGCAGAAAAATATCCCATCTTTTTGAGTCTTTCGTTCATTGCCGCTGTTTCAATAAGGATTGGGATGTTCCGTCCCGGCTTTACCGGAACAATTAGGCTGGGTATCTTGACACCGAGCATCTCTTTGTAGGAATCACCTGATCCAAGCCGGTCGTATACCTTGTCGGATTGCCATTCTTCCAGCTCCACCAGGAGCTGTACCTGTTTCTTGTCCCGAATGGCGCCTACGCCGAAAAGATGGCTGATATTGATAATCCCCAGACCGCGGATCTCCATATGGTATCCGAGTGATTTGTTCTGAGCGGCCCCTATGAGGAGGTTACCGTTCATTCGTTTCAATTCGACGGAGTCGTCACTGATGAGCCGATGTCCCCTCTCGATGAGCTCGAGAGCGGTTTCGCTCTTTCCTACGCCGCTGGATCCCCTGATCAGGACGCCGATACCGAAGACTTCCACCAGGACGCCGTGCACGACCTCTTTGGGGGCGAAAATATCATTCAAAGCCCGCATTAAGCGCAGCACGAACTCTCCGGAGGGCAGGTCCGTCTGCAGAATGGGACACTCCGCCTTCTCCGCGATGGTCATGAATTTGTCGGTGGGTTTGAAATTGTTTGAAAACACACAGCAGGGAATGGGGTAGGAGAATATCTTCTCCAGGATTCCGAGCCGGTCTTCCTCTTCCAGCCTCTTCAGGTAAGCCGATTCGCCGCGGCCGAACAGCTGTATCCGTTCGAAGGCGAATTCGTCAAAGAAACCGCTGAGAGTGAGTCCCGGCCGGTTTATTTCCGGTTCGCGGATGGTCCGGACAAGACCCGGACGTCCGCCGAGACATTTGAG
>JBNGED010000123.1:0-4706 GCA_049975605.1 Sediminispirochaetaceae bacterium
GAAGAAGAGAGATATGGAAGTCCAGATGCTGCTCAAAGAGCAGGAACTGCTGTACCGCGAGCTGAATCACCGGGTGAAAAACAACCTGATGATGATCAGTTCCCTTCTCAATCTGAAGGAAGCCGCCTCAGGCGAGGCGGTCGATCTGACCGACATAAAACAGCAGGTCGAAGCCATACATCTGACCCACGACGAACTGTATCAGGGGAAAAACATCAGCGACATCAGGATCAAGCAGTATGCTGAAGAGATACTCCGCCGGATCTTCAGATCTTTTACCAGGCTGAATGTTCAGATCGAAAGCGCCATGGAAGACCTCTACCTTCCGCCCCAGACCGCATTGCCCATCGGCCTCATCATCAACGAAGTCGCCGTCAACGCAGTGAAGTACGGATTTTCAGAGGACGCTGAAGCGGTGTTTTCCATTTCACTTCATCATGATCAGGGGAAAAAAGAATTCGTCCTTACTCTCTCAAATACCGGCAAACCCTTCCCGCCGGATATCGATCTCGAGCACAGTGATACCCTGGGATTGAGTCTCCTGCAGGCCCTGACCGGACAGCTCGGCGGAAGCATCGAGCTGCAGAAGAAGCCTGCCGCGCATTACACCATCCGGTTCCCCTTGCCCGTCGCGGCCAGGTAGTACGAACCGACTGCACCTGACCCGGCAGCAGACTGCGCATCACCCCTTATTTTTTCTTCTTCGTCTTCTCCTCGCCCGCCTCGAAGACGATGGTGGTCCCCTCGACGTTGACCACGTCGCCGTCGGAGAGCTTCTTCGAGCCGGAGACCTTCCGGTTGTTTACGGTGATGGCGCTGTCGCCCATCAGGGTGTAGCTGCCGGTCTTGGGGTCGTGCACGATGGTGGCGTGCTCCGGCCGGAGAGAGGGCAGTCCGCTGATCGTCAGGTCGGCCCGTTCGCCTCCCCCGATGATGGTCTTGTTCTGGGTCAGGGGGATGGTCATTGAGCTGACTTTGGTGGAATAGCCAGCGTTGAGCACCGAGAGGGCCGCGGACGAATTGAGCTTGCGGTAGCGGAGCAGGAGCAGGAGGACCCAGACGAGGACCGCCGCGGCGATCAGAAGAAGGATCAGGTAGGGATAGGGATCGGCGGGCCTGCCGAAGATGGTGCTGGTGAAGTAGTATCGCGCCGCGGAGACCTTTTCACCGCCCCGCGAATATTCCACTTTGACATGGGTGCGGTCGGAGGGTATCATCGCCGCCCGGTATGTCAGACGGTATTCGTTCTCGATCTTCCTTTTTATATCCCGGTAGACGGCGGACAGTTCCTCTTCGCTGCGGGCATCGTAGACGGTACCGCCGGTGTCCACCGCGATCTGTCCGAGGTACTCGTCCCTGCTCAAACCGAAGTGGATGGCGTAGAGGGTGATCCCCTCCATCTGGTATTCCCGGGTGACCTCCTCCGGAGTCTTTAGTTCTTCGCCGTAATCGGGATGGGCCACACCGGAGTGCCGGTAAAAGGGATAGTTTTCCCCGTCGGAGAGTACGACTACTACCTTTCGGCCCCGGTAGCCGGCCATCTCGACCGCCGAATCGGTCAGGGAGTGGTACAGCTCGGTGTAGGCCTGCTCGCTTTCCGGCTCCCGGATAGTGTCGAGCAGCCCTTCGAGAGCACTGGGGTCCTTGATCGCCTCCGAGTGAAAGGTGAGAAAGGTGTTGAAAGAGGCCATGGAGACGACGTCGCGAGGATTGAAGGAGCTGTCGATGAAGTCGCGGATGGCGTCCTTGGCATGGGTAATCCGCATATCCGCCGCCGTTTCGGTGGGCGCCCCGGCGAGTGTGTCGTACATGCTGCCGGAGTTGTCGATGAGCATGAGTATGTGGATCCCCTGCTGCTTGTTCGGCTTGGCCTCCAGCTTCTTCAGGGCGGGCACGGGTTCATAGGTCTCACCGTCGGCCGATTCGAATACGGAAAAATTTTCCAGTTCGAGGCCTTCGACGGAGTCTCCCTCCTCATCGGTGGCGCTGAGATAGAGATCGACCTCCTGGGAGAGCAGGAGGGAGGAGGCATCGATCTGGGCGATCGAGAGTGTCTCCGCCCACAGGAGGCCGCTCATACAGAAAACACACAGCAGAATACCTGTTATTCGCTTCATACTATTCTTCCTCCCGCTATTCCGTTTTGTAGAAAATTTTGGCGGAGCCGACCTGGATCACATCCTCGTATTTCAGGAGGTGCGACTTCCTGATCGGCGCTTCGTTGACGAGCACCCGTCCCTGCTCGCTCTCCTTCTCGATGTAAACATCCTTCCCCCTGATCCGGAAGGATGCGTGTCTCGGAGCGACGCCGATATAACCTTCCAGTACGATGTCGTTCCTCGGGGCGCTGCCGAGGCTCAGCCGGTTCTGGGCGAAGCTGTATTCCTTGCCCCTTTTACCGCCGTTCAGTACTCGTACGACACCGAGGGAGACCCGCCTCTCCAATAGCGAGTAGAAGAGCCCTATGAAGAGACCGAACAGAACGAAGCCCACCAGGCGGGCATATATCAGGTCGGGATAGATGGTCCGCAGGTATTCGATGGCCGCGCCCCCCAGGATACCGCCGATTCCGCCGCCTGCCGCTCCCACCAGACATTTTTTCAGGGACCGGGCACGGACCCCTTCGGATGCCCCTATCGCCACGCCGAGAATTACCCAGCCGAGGACCCGGGCCAGAGGTATAACGATGTACTGATGGGTCCGGAAAGAGGAGAAGGTGTACTGGATCACCAGAAAGAGGACCGCCTGCCCGGCCAGGAACCCGATCACCCCGCCGGCGATGCCGGTAATGACGCCTGTGAGGGCGCCGTTCAGAATCTTGCCCTTCTCCTTGGAGGTAAGGCCCTCTCCGCTGCCGTAGAACGCCCCCAGGACCGCCCCGAAAATGATTCCCTGGGCCAGACTGAAGCTGAAGTAGCTGGGAAAAACCCGCTGGAAGGTGAGGAGCAGCTCTATCAGCGGCCAGGCGGCCGCTCCCGCTATCACCCCGAGTATCATCAGAATCAATCGTCGTATGCTTACTGACATTTCTTACTCCCTCTTGTGTATCGCCGGCGCGGCGTCGTGCAGCCTCCGGCAGGTAACCCATTTAGTTCTATGCATTCGGTTATCCGCATGATATTCATGCATATAACCCCAATGCTTAATCGTCCCGGCACCTACTCAGGCATGAGCCTCGGGTTGATGTACAGGGTGCTCTGTTCCGGCCTGATCAGCAGGCTGAAGATCTTCGGCTGATATCCCTCTGCCGAGAACCGGAACTGGTAGACCGCGCCGGTCCTCAATTCCCCGGCGATCCAGTCCGACCACGGGCGCCACCTGTCATTCCACCAGATCTCCACTGCCGTCCGGTCGGTGATCTGCTCCCATGTCCGCTGGTCCTGCACGTAGATATTGACCCTCAGCGGCAGCGGCCGGGACGGGCTGTAGGGGAACTCGAGGACCATTCCGTCCCGCATGTTGATCGTCTCCCGTTGGGCCGTCCGAGGCTCCAGGTAGAAGCTCTTCCAGTAGAGCGAACTCTCCGCCTGGATCTTCACCCGGTACTCATCTTCGGGCAGATACATGGGCCGGGTGGTGAACTCGACCAGATTGCCGTCCTCATCGTAGACCGGACTGAACCTGAGCGGGTCCAGGTCCATCTCATCCGCGTTGTCGCCGGTATCGGTAAACAGCCACCCGCGAATGTAGTACTCGTCCGGCTGTTTGTATCCTTCATCCATCAATACTTTGAAGGAGACCTCCCCGCGGGTATCGGGCTCGATCCACTCGTAGTAGTAGCCGAATCCGAACAGGAGCGCCGCCCCTCCGCCGGCCAGGACGGCCGCCGCCATAAGAGCTGCCGCGAGACTCCTGATACGGGACCTTCCCCTCCGGCGGACCGGTTCCACCGTGCGTCCCTCCACGGCCATCCGAAGCTGCTGCCGGAAGGCCTTCAGATCGCTGCCCTCGAAGTAGTGTCGGAGGATCCGCAGGACATCGTCCAGGTCCTGAAATCGCCGGCGCCGCTTCGTGCGCATGCATTTCCTGATGATCCTTCTCACCATGCGGCTTGCCTTCGGATTGTAGCGCTGCGGAGGCGGGTACTTTCCCTTCTGGATGGCCGCCACCAGGTCCGCCGAGAAACCTCCCGGGAAGGGTTTTTTCCCGGTGACCATCTCGTAGAGCATGACCCCGAGGGAGTAGATATCGGCCCGCTTGTCCACGTTCCGGGTGTTCTCGAACTGTTCCGGCGCCATGTAGGCGGGGGAACCGAGGGTCATCCCCTCTCGTGTGAGCCCCTGGTCCGAATCCTGTTCGGAGGTGGCGATCCCGAAATCCAGCAGCTTCACCTCCCCCCGCTTCGAGACCAGAACGTTCGACGGCTTGACGTCCCGGTGGATAACGTTTTTTGTGTGGGCGTACTTGAGGGCCTTGCAGGTCTGGTAGCAGATGTAGAGGGCCATGTCGTTGGGCAGGTACCGCTCCCGCTGTATCAGCTGTTCCACCGACAGTCCGTCAATGTACTCCAGCACGATGTAGTGACTGCGCCCTTCCTTGAAGTGGTCGTACACATCTACGATGTTGTCGTTGCGGAAGTCCATCAGGATCCGGGCTTCCCTTCGGAACCGTTCAGCAAAGTCGGGGTTCCCCCGGAGGGTCAGTTTTTTCAAAATGACGGGGCGCTCCAGGGTGGGATGGAGGCCCTTGTAGACCGCTCCCATACC
>JBNGED010000123.1:4806-6896 GCA_049975605.1 Sediminispirochaetaceae bacterium
CGCTGTCCTGTATCACCGCATCGTCGTCCCGGGGAAGCACGGCGATGTCACGCTCGAGATCCACCGGCACGCCCGGCTGCAGGACCGCTATGCTGTAGGTCGACGGATTGTGCAGCTGCACGTACAGGTCCCCGGCCCTGAGATTGTACGTACCGGCTACGGGACGGTGCCCGCCGAAGTAGACCGCCTGCTCGCCGTCGCTGCAGAATTCGCCGATCATCAGTTCCACGCTGCCCTCCTCCGCGCCCCCGTCGGGGGTCCAGGTCAAGCCGAGCACCACATCGTCGTACTCCCGGTAGCGGATCACCTCCTCCCGGCTGTAGAACTCCATCGGTTCGGCATGGGATATCATGAAAGTCCGGTCCGCGGCCACGAGGGGAAGCTCGTGTTCGAACTCGGCGTATTGCTCTATGAACTCCTCCCCGTAGAACTTCAGGACCCAGTCTCTGACCATCTCCCCTTCGTAGGCGAACTTGCGGAAGGGATGGTTCCCGCGCCCCTCTTCGTTGAGGATATTCTCATGGTTCCCCTTGAGGAAGTGAAAAAAGGCGGGATAGGCGGCCTTGAGCCGCATTACCATCTCCATGAGCCCGAGGTTCTCCCGCATCTCCTCGTCCATGGCGACATGACGGCGGTATTTGCCGACGAACTCCTTGAAGGCCTTCTGCCAGCGCTCCACAGCCCGGGCCTCCCCGTGGAATCCGTCTCCCACGCAGACGATCTGAATCTCCCCTCCATGCAGGAGTTCAGCCACGGGACGCCCGCCGATCCGGTGGTTCAGCACGTGCAGCAGGAACCACATCCTGCCGTGCAGGTCCGGCACCACGATAGTGGGAAGGTCTCCGAGCCGGATCAGACCCCCGGCCCGGTCCTGCTCATCCCTCGGACGATAGAGGGGGTCCTCCGTCCGGAGGACCTCCAGTACGTCCGCTATCAAAGCGAGATACTCTCCGCTATCTGGTAATGAGGCGCGCTGTGCGATTGCGGTCAGGTCTTTCATCCTACTCCTGGATGATTGTCTTGTTCACTTCGATGAAATCGTCGGTGAGCATCTGGGTCACTTCCGCCAGGAGCTCTTCCTGATCCTCTTCGTCCATCTCCTCGACGATGACGGCGATCTTGAAGATCGGTGAACTCTTCTTGATCGGTCCGTTGGTGAACATTGCACTTTCATCTATTGCCACATCGCCGGCCAGATCGGTATCATCGGTCTCGGCAGTCTCCGGCACGTCCTTGCGGATACCGATGCTCCGGTACTCCACGAAGCGGCCGCTGTCGCCCCGCGGGCCTACACTGATAAGACTGCCCGAATAGGTCATGAGGAGGGCCCCGCGATCATCCTCGGCGTCGAACTCTTCGGAGAGTTCCATGTCCCGTTCTTCCACCTGCCGTTCGAAGGCCTCCAGCTTCTCCTGCCAGCCCTTCTCGAGTACTTCGATCGACTCTTCCGTGTCCGGAAGACCGGCCGTTTTGACGAGCTGTTTTATGTGCTGTCTGATCTTTTCAGAAATATCTTCGGCTCCCATTTTTTACCCCCTTTACATTATTTCTTACCAGAATTTAGTACGCCGGAGCCTAAAAAACAAGCTCCCTGTACAATTCAATGGGAAATTTGCCCCTCCGGGTGTACACTATTCACTATGAATGAAAAAAAAGATGATTTACAGATGATTCCAAACGAAATTCGCGAGCACCTCCGCGGACTCGTGAAGAACACCGATCTTCCCGACAACGACGACACCTTCGAGCTGCTCCTCTCGGCATGGGTCCGGAAGGAGAAGCTCTTTTCGAGTCAGACCTCCGTACTCGGGATGGAACAGGTCCAGTCCCTCGACGCGGGGGACAGCCGCGGCATGCTGCTGCTCACCAACAGCGGCTCCCTGATCAGCCTCTTCCCCGGCGGAGCCGGAGAGTCCGAGGGTTCAGGCCCCCGCCGCTTCGAATACGCCAGCATCAGCCTCCGCCGGGACGTACCCGACATCCTCAAGGGAAGCAAGGCGAGGGTGACCGGAGAGGTACGGACCGGAAGACCCGTCGAGCTGGAAGACGCCCCGGTAAAAAAGAGCTCCTCCATCTACCGCATCGCCGTC
>JBNGED010000124.1:0-6880 GCA_049975605.1 Sediminispirochaetaceae bacterium
GATTAGCCCCCGGCGGGTTCCGCCGCATGAACTCGTGCTCCTCCCTGACTTCCACGATCAGGTCGCGCAGCTTCCAGTCGAGGTTGGTGGGAGTGGAGGTCGTGAAGGCGACTCCCTGGGGGTCTGAGACGGCGGTCTTGGCCGCGCGCATGACGGCGATGGTCTCGTCCCGGGAGAATCCGTGGATCAGCACCATCCGCTCGTCGGCCGGTACGTTGTTACCGTCGCTCCTGCCGCGTTTGTCGGGTCCCGCGCTTCTGCCGTTTTCAGCGCTGTCACCGGGGCCCCTGTCCATGCTGTTATCAGGCCCGCCGTTTCGGGCACTCCCGCCGCTTCTATCTTTGCTCTTGTCCTCGGGCCCTCCATTGGTATTCCGATCTGCCATTGGTACTCCTTTTTTCCCGTGCCGAAGGTTTCGTTTGACCGATGAACGGCCAAGCAGTATTTTAAAGGTACGACTAACTCCATTGTAGTGAAAAAAAGCAGATAATAAAACCAATTTTTCCGAGGTGAATATCCATGCGTTACGATAAAATGACGGTCAAAGCCCAGGAGGCGCTGCAGGAAGCCGACAGTCTGGTCGGCAAATACAACCACAGCACCATCGACGTCGAACACTACCTGATGGTCCTCCTCACCCAGCAGGACGGGGTGGTCCCGCCCCTGCTCGACCGCATCGGGGTGGACCGGAATGCCCTGACGGCGGACCTGGACCGGCTGCTCACAGACAAGCCGCGGATGTACGGCACGACGGCCCAGGTGACCATCTCTCCCGAGCTCGCCAACGTTCTCAGGCAGGCCGAGCGGGAGGCCGAATCCCTCAAGGACGATTACATCAGCGCCGAGCACATATTTCTGGCTATACTCCACCAGGAGAGCCGCGTCTCGGAGCTGCTTAAGAAGCACGGGGTCAGCCGGAAGGCGGTCCTGACTGCTCTGAAAAATATCAGAGGCAACCAGCGGGTCACCGACCAGAACCCGGAGGGACGGTACCAGGTTCTGGACAAATACTGCCGGGACCTCACCGGCCTGGCCCGGCGGGAGAAGCTCGATCCGGTCATCGGCCGGGATGAAGAGATCCGCAGGGTGATGCAGGTCCTCAGCCGCCGGACCAAGAACAACCCGGTCCTCATCGGCGAGCCGGGGGTCGGCAAGACCGCCATCGCCGAGGGTGTAGCCATCCGCATCGTCTCCGGAGACGTCCCCGACAGTCTCAAGGAGAAGAAGCTGCTGGCCCTCGATCTGGGCGCCCTGGTGGCGGGGGCCAAGTTCCGGGGCGAGTTCGAGGAGCGGCTCAAGGCGGTCATCCACGAGATCGCCGAGTCGGACGGACAGATCATACTATTCATCGACGAGCTGCACACCCTGGTGGGCGCCGGCGCCGCGGAAGGGGCCATGGACGCTTCCAACCTGCTCAAGCCGGCCCTCGCGCGGGGGGACCTGAGGGCCATCGGGGCCACCACCCTGGACGAGTACCGCAAGCACATAGAAAAAGACGCCGCCCTGGAGCGGCGATTCCAGCCGGTCCTGACCAGTGAACCCTCGGTGGAGAGCACCATCGCGATCCTGCGGGGAATCAAGGACCGCTACGAGGTGCACCACGGGGTCCGCATCAAGGACGAGGCCCTGCTGGCGGCGGCGACCCTCTCGGACCGCTATATCACCAGCCGTTTTCTCCCGGACAAGGCCATCGACCTGGTGGACGAGGCGGCCAGCCGGCTGAAGATGGAGATCGAGAGCCAGCCCATCGAGCTCGACAAGATCCAGCGCAAGATCCTCCAGGCGGACATTGAACGCCAGGCCCTCAGCCGCGAAGAGGACGAGGCTTCGAAGGAGCGGATCAGGAAGCTGGAAAAAGAGCTCGCCGAGCTGAAGTCGAAGCGCGACGCCATGCATCTGCAGTGGCAGAACGAGAAGCACATTATCGACGAGATCCGGACCCTGAAGGCGGAGCTGGAGCAGTACAACCGCGACGAAGCCCGCTACGAACGGGAGGGCAATCTCACCAAAGCCGCCGAGATCAAGCATGGAAAAATTCCGGAGACCCGGGCGAAGATCGAGGAACGGGGCAAAGCCCTGGAGAAGCTGCAGGACGGCACCTCCCTCCTGCGGGAGGAGGTCTCCGAGGAGGACATCGCCCAGGTGGTGAGCACCTGGACGGGCATCCCCGTTTCCAAGATGCTGGCCAGCGAGATGAGCAAGTACCTCAAGCTTGAAGGAACCCTTTCCAGACGGGTGGTCGGACAGGAGGAAGCCATCAGCGCGGTGGCGGACGCTATCCGGCGCAACAAGGCTGGGCTGAGCGACGAGAGCAAACCCCTGGGTTCCTTCATCTTCATCGGCCCCACCGGGGTCGGCAAGACCGAACTGGCCAAGACGCTGGCGGATTTCCTCTTCGACGACGAGCGGGCCCTCAAGCGGATCGACATGACCGAGTACATGGAAAAACACACCGTCTCCCGCCTCATCGGCGCTCCCCCGGGATACGTGGGATACGAAGAGGGCGGTCAGCTGACCGAGGCGGTGCGCCGCCGTCCCTATTCTGTGGTACTCTTCGACGAGATTGAGAAGGCCCACCCGGATGTTTTCAACGTCCTGCTGCAGCTGCTGGACGACGGCCGTCTCACCGACGGCCAGGGGCGCCTCGTGGACTTCCGCAACACCATCGTCATCATGACCAGCAACATCGGCAGCGACATGATCCTGCAGGCGAAGGAGCTGGAGGACGTGAAGGAGCAGATCGACGTTCTGCTCAAGACCACCTTCAAGCCCGAGTTCCTCAACCGGGTGGACGAGATCATCACCTTCCGCCGGCTCGGTACGGAGCAGATCCACGACATCGTGCTCCTGCAGCTCGATCTCCTGAAAAAACGGACCGCCCCCCGGAAGATCGAACTCGACTTCGACGAGAAGGCGGTCAACTATATCGCCGGCATCGGCTTCGATCCGGCCTTCGGGGCCCGGCCGATCAAGCGGACCATCCAGAGCCACGTGCAGAACCGCCTGGCGAAGATGATGCTCGAAGGGAAGATCGAGGAAGGCGACCGGGTAACGGTCACAATGAAGGACAACGACCTGGTCTTCAGGAAAAAATAATTGAGGCGGGCCGTCGCTTGGGCGGCGGCCGCTGAGGCGATCCGGGAGCCGGAAGCTTTCGTCCGCCTCCCGGGACCTCCCAAACCGAGGAGTAATAAAGTGGATAACGAACAGAGAGAACAAAAAGTATATGAACATTTAGAGGCGCTCCAAATCCCCTATAAAAAACACAGCCACCCGGCGGTCTACACCGTGGAAGAGGCCCAGCGGCACCGCGGCGGCATCACCGGCGGGCAGGCCAAGAACCTCTTTCTGCGGAACGCCAAGGGCAGCCGTCACTACCTGGTGGTCCTGGAGCACTCCAAGCAGCTGGACATCAGGACACTGCAGTCAAGGATCGGGGCGAGCAAGCTCAGCTTCGCCTCCGAACGGCGTCTCGAGAAGTACCTCGGACTGACCCCCGGTTCGGTTTCCCCCTTCGGCCTCATCAATGATGAAGACAACGAGGTCGAGACCTACGTCGACTCGGACCTGATGGATTGCGAACAGGTCAACTTCCATCCCAACGTCAACACCGCCACCCTCACCATCAGCTCGGGGGATTTCAGGCGCTTCCTGGAAAAGAGCGGGAACAAGGTCCATTTTTTGAAGTTATAGATTCGGGGGCGCATGCGGTGTAGTCGGCCGCGTTACGGCCCGCCGGCGGAAGATCCAGCCGGAGCCCTTACGCCGTCGCCAGCCCCGGCCCGTTCGTCCGCGCCGACCGGCTCCTCTGCAGCAGGAAGACCAGCCCGTATATCACCAGAGCGGCCACGGAGACTGCATACCTGTAGCTCTCGGCGATGCCGAGGAGGTTGGTGGTGTAGTAGGGGCGCAGCAGAATGAAGGTGGTCATCAGGAGCATGATCGCTTCATACCAGCGGTTCTTCGTGAGGAAAAAATTCTGGGTCACCGCAGCGAAGCTGAACATGGCGATGAGAGTGGTAAAGAAGATCCAGGCGATCCGCCAGCCGGCGGTCACGTCCACCAGCAGGAGGTCCGTGTTGAAGATGAACATGAAGGGCAGCAGGGCGGTCCGGATGTCGTAGGAGAAGCCCTGGATACCCGTCTTGATCGGATTCGAACGGGCGATGGCCGAAGCGGCGAAGGCCGCCAGACCAACCGGCGGGGTGTCGTCGGCCAGAATACCGAAGAAGAAGACGAAGAGGTGCGCCGCGATTAGGGGGAAGATCACGCCGGCCCGGGCGCCGAGGGTGACAATGACGGGGGCGGTCAGGCTGGCCATGACGATGTAGTTGGCGGTGGTGGGCAGTCCCATGCCGAGAAGCAGACAGGCGATGGCGGTGATGATCAGGATCAGGACGAAGTTGCCCCCGGAGATCACCTCGATCACCTCGGTGATGATGCCGCCGAGTCCCAGGGTCACCACCCCGACGATGATACCGGCGGCGGAGACGGCCACGCCGATCCCCATCATGCCCTTGCCGCCGGCGACCAGGGAGCGCCAGAGCTGGAGCCCGCTTTTTTTCAGACCAGCGACGATCGACTGCTTCCCGCGGACAGATTCGTAGAGGTTCTGTACAACGATCAGGACCGTCAGGGCGGAGATTGCCCGGAAGACCGCCAGCTGCGGGGACCGGCGCATGAAGACCAGTTCGTAGATCAGGAAGATGATCGGGATGATGTAGTAGATCCCGTTGATGAAGGTGCTCCAGAAGGGCGGTATCTGGTCCTTCTCGAGTCCCTTCAGTCCGAGCTTGCCGGCTTCGAGGTGGGTGATGTACATCAGGGCGATGTAGGAGACCACCGCCGGCACGAAGGCCGCCTTGACCACCTTCAAATATTCGATATTGCAGTACTCGGCGATGATGAAGGCCGCCGCTCCCATAACCGGGGGCATCAGCTGCCCGTTGGTGCTGCAGGCCACTTCCACCGCCCCGGCTTTGTAATCCGGGTAGCCGACCTTTTTCATCATCGGAATGGTGAAGGTCCCGGTGGTCACGACGTTGGCGATGCTGGAGCCGGAGACCATTCCGGTCAGACCGCTGGCGAGCACCGCCGCTTTGGCCGGACCGCCCTTGAAGCGGCCCAGGAGGCTGAAGGCCAGCTGGACGAAGTAGCGCCCGGCCCCGGCCTGGTCGAGCATGGCGCCGAAGAGGACGAAGAGAAAAACGATGGTGGCCGATACGTCCAGGGGGATACCGTAGATTCCCTGGGTGCTGATGGTGATCTGGTTGATGAAGCGGGAGAGGGAGACCCCTTTGAAGGCGATCACCCCGGGCATGTAGGGCCCGAAGAAGCTGTACAGGATAAACACGAGCGCCACGATGGGCAGCACGGGGCCGAGGGAACGGCGGGCCGCCTCGAGCACGCAGATCACGAGAACGATCCCTACCACCACGTCCCTGGTAATCAGTGCCCCGGGGCGCATGCTGATACCGGCGTAGTCGATGACGATGTAGAGCGCCGCCAGGGCCGCTATCACGGCCAGACTGAAGTCCAGCAGGGTGATCCGGTCCCTGGCGGAGAGATACTCCCCGAGCCGCCCCTTCTTGGGCTTCTTGAACATGGGGTGGCTCAGGTACACCAGCGTAATGGCGAAGGTCAGGTGAATCGAGCGGATGAGGATCGAATCGAGGATCAGGATTGAAGCCAGAGAGAGCTGGAACAGCGACCACGCCGCCGCGATGACGGGAATCAGGTACGCCGTCCTGCCCTTGATCTGTTTGTAGCCCAGTTCGGCCTCTTCGGCCATCTTGAGCGCTTCCCTGGCCCCTTCATTGATGCTCAGCTCGTCCTTCACGTATTCCTCCTCGCTATACGCCGTTTGTGAAAAAAATCAGTCTACTCGGAAATAAGTCCCGCTTCCTTGAAGTACTTCAAAGCACCGTCGTGGTAGGGAGCGCTGTTCCCTTCGAGCATGTTTTCCCTGGTCAGGACGCCGAAGGCTGGATGCAGACCCTTGAAATCATCGAGATTCTCGAAGACCTCTTTGGTGATGGTGTAGACGATGTCCTCGGGTACGTCGGCGGAGGTCACCAGGGTGGCCTTGACGCCGTAAGTGACTGCGTCGCTTTCGTTCTCGGCTGTCGGGTACAAGCTGGCGGGGATGACCGACTTGGCGTAGAAGGGGAATTCCTTGATCAGGTTGTCGACATTGGTGATGGAAATGATCTTGACCTTCCGCTTGCCGGCGGTGGCTTCCTTAACCGAACCGTTGGGATGACCTACGGTATAGAAGTAGGCGTCGATCCGTCCGTCCTGCAGGAGCTTGGCGGACTCGACGGCCTTGACCTGTTCGGCCTGGATATCGGTCTCCCAGTCGAGACCCGCGTTGGACAGAGCGTCGATGGCGTTGCCGCGGTTACCGGAACCGGGATCGCCGATGTTGACCTTCTTGCCCTTGAGGTCATCGATGGTGTCGATGCCGGCGTCAGCCGCCGCAATCAGGGTGACCGACTCGGGATGGAGGGCGCAGACCGCCCGCAGCTTCTCCTGGGGATTGCCCTCCCACTCGGCCATACCCTTCATGGCCTGGTACTGCCGGTCGGACTGGGCGATACCGAACTCGAGATCGCCCGACATAACGGCATTGATATTGAATACGGAACCTCCGGTGGACTCGACAGTCGCCTTCAGGTTGTACTCGTCCTGCTTCTTGTTGACGGTGCGTGAAATGGCGCCCCCGGCAGGATAATACACACCGGTCAAACCGCCGGTTCCGATGGTCACGAACCTCATCCTCTGCGGCTGATCTTCCGCGGAACCCTCCGCCTTGCCTCCGCAGGAGGCCAGCAGCAGGGCGGCCATCAGGACCAGCGCCGTGAGCACGTACAATTTTCTC
>JBNGED010000125.1:0-6766 GCA_049975605.1 Sediminispirochaetaceae bacterium
CGGCCGCACCGTTCACGTGATACTATTCGACGACGGCAGTACCTGGTTCTGTGAAATATACGACCGCCTCGGACTTGAACAGTACCTCAAGGAGCATCTATGAAAGCATTCAAGGCATACGACATCCGCGGTGTCTACAACCGCGATTTCAACAGGGATGATGTGTACCGCATCGGATTCTTTCTTCCCGCCCTCCTCGAGACCGACCGGGTCCTGGTGGGAAGGGACGTCCGTGAGAGCACGGAGGAGATTTTCGAGGCCCTCTGCGAAGGTATACACGACGCCGGCGCGAATGTGTACGACATGGGTCTCGCCACTACGCCGATGGTCTACTTCGGGACCGCCCGCTTCAACTTCGATGCCTCGGTGCAGATCACTGCCAGCCACAATCCGAAGGAGTACAACGGCCTGAAAGTATCCCGTACGGGAGCACTCCCCGTGGGCTATTATTCCGGCCTCTCGGATCTTGAGAAAATGATCGCCGAAGCTTCGATACAACCGGCTGAGGAGCGCGGACGCACCGAAGAGATCGACGTCAGGAGCGAGTATATCCGTTTCCTGCAGCAGTATGTTCCCGGGGACCTCGATGCAATCGATATCTGCGTAGACTGTTCCAACGGGATGGCGGGACTTCTGATCAGGGACCTGCTCGGGGACCGGCCGCACTACCTCTTCGAGACCCTTGACGGGACCTTTCCGAACCATGCCCCCAATCCGCTGGAAGAGGAAAACGTCGCGGACCTGAAGGCGGCTGTGAAACGTCAGCACAGCGATCTCGGGATAATCTTCGACGGAGATGCCGACAGGGTGATGTTCGTCGATGAAGACGGCAATTTCATTCCCCCCGACCTCATCATCGGGGTGCTTGGACGCTATTTCCTGGCCAGAGAGAAGGGTAATGTGCTGCAGGACATTCGTACATCGCGTTCGGTCTCTGAATATATCGAAAAGCTCGGCGGCGTCCCTCACACATGGAAAGTCGGCCACGCCTTCGCCAAGCTGAAGATGCGCGAACTCAATGCGGTCTTCGGCGGTGAGCTCGCCGGTCATTACTACTTCCGCGACTTCTACAACTGCGACTCCGGTATCTTCGCGGCCCTCCTCGTCCTGCGGGTAGCCATTGATTGGAAGAAAAACGGCCGTACCTTCAGTTCCCTGATCGACGAGATCAGAACCTATGCCAACTCCGGAGAGATCAATTTCAGGATAGAGGAGAAGGAAGCCGCCATGGAAGCGCTACGGACCCACTTCACCGATGCAGCCGAGCCTTCCGCCCTCCTCGACTTCGACGGCTACCGGATTGAATACCCCGACTGGTGGTTCAACGTCCGCCCCTCGAATACCGAACCATACCTCAGGCTCGTGGTCGAGGCGCACGGACAGGAACTGCTGGATGCGAAGCTTCAGGAGATCAGGGATGTACTGTCCCGTTTCGAATAAGGAGAAACCATGCGTGTACTGCTAGTCGGCGGAGCCGGATATATCGGAAGTCATGTTTCACTTGCCTTTCTGGATAAGGGCCATGAGGTCGGAGTTTTCGACAATCTCTCGAGCGGCGTACGGGAGAACGTGCATGAGGGCTCGCAGTTTTTCGAAGGGGACATCATGGACCGGAAGCGGCTCTCCGAAGTGTGCGCCGAAGGCTGGGATGCGATCGTCCACCTCGCGGCTTTCAAAGCAGCCGGTGAATCAATGATCGAGCCCGAAAAGTATTCGGTCAACAACATCTGCGGCTCCCTCAATCTCATGATCGAATCGGTCCGCCATGGCATCAAACACTTTATCCTCTCCTCTTCGGCCGCCGTCTACGGGGAACCCAGGTACCTGCCCATCGACGAACAGCACCCTACCGACCCGACCAACTACTACGGCTTTACCAAACTCGAAATCGAAAGGAACCTGGCGTGGTATGAGAAGCTGCGCGGCCTGAGATACGCATCCCTCCGGTACTTCAATGCCGCCGGCTACGATTCCAGTGGACGGGTGATCGGGCTGGAGAAAAATCCGGCCAACCTCGTGCCGGTCATCATGGAAGTCGCCGCAGGAATCCGGGAGGAACTCCTCATCTTCGGAGACGATTACGAGACAGCAGACGGCACCGGCATACGCGACTACATCCATGTAAGCGACCTCGCCGAAGCCCACGTTGCCGCCCTCGAGTGCACCGTCCGGACCGACCGCAGCCTTATCGTGAACCTCGGCAGTGAATCCGGGCTCAGCGTCCTCGACATTCTCGAGACCGCCCGTCGGCTCACCGGCAGACCGATCCCCTCGAGTGTCACCGACCGTCGTGCGGGGGACCCTGCCCGGCTGGTTGCCTCTTCGCAGAGGGCCGGTGATCTCATGGGGTGGAAGGCACGTCGCAGTTCCGCGGAGGACCTTATCTCCACCACCTGGAACCTCTATTCCCGCCTGAGCTGAGGAGCCCGTAACTTCCCTGTTCGATTCTTCATCTCTTCTTTGTTTCTTCCTCCTTGACTTTTCCTACTTTTTTAGTAATAAATAAAAAAGGAGGTACACATGTTCGACTGGCTTCAATTCGAAAAACACGAGGGTTCCCGGAACAGTCGGGACGTGATCGTCCTGGCCCTCTCGACCTGCGGATTCTGCAAAAGAGGACTGGAATTCCTCGACAAGCACGACATATCGTACCGATATACTTACATCGACACCCTTCCGAAGGAACAGCGCAGGAAGATAGCGGAAGAGTTCAAGGAGAAGTTCAAACAGCGCGGGCTATACCCTACCCTCATCGTTGACGAAAGTGATTTCCAGCTCGGATTCATTGAAAAGGCCTGGGAAAAAAGTTTAGGATTAAAATAGCATGGAAAAAACAATCGATGGCGTGCGGCAGTTCGTCGAACGGACGGCTCAATATTACGGCTGGCAGGTAACGAGCGACAAGGATTTCCTGGACACCCTCACGCAGGGTCTTCTGAAGAATTTACAGCGATACGGATTTCTCTCCTGCCCCTGCAGGGACAGCTGGGGTGATATCGACCATGACAAGGACATCGCCTGTCCATGCGTTTACAGCCGCGATGATATCCGCGAATACGGACAATGTTACTGCGGACTTTTCCTCGACAGGGAATTCGCGGCATCAGGGAAGACACCGACGGTTATTCCCGAACGCCGTCCCGACGATAAGTTCCCCTACTGACTATCCGAAGATATCCTTCAGGATAAGGAACAGCGAATCAAGCATCCTCCGCAGCCAGCCCCCTGTCTTTACATCCTCCAGGGGATAAATCGGGTACTCGGCAAGCATCTGTTCACCGTTCATGAGACGAACGACTCCGACCTGATCCTCCCGTGTCAGTGGCGCCGTGAGCCTCATATATGTCTCCGATTCCCAGCTCAGAGAAGCCGCTATGGCTGCAGGTACGACCAGGGGTTCGGGTGCATCCGGGACTGCTGCAAAGTGCCGGGACTCGCCCTTCCATACCCGAATCGGACCGACCGCCGGAGGATCCGGCTCTATCCGCTCGAAAGCAAAAAAACCGTAGCTGAGCAGATGCATACCGTCGATCGCCCGGGTAAACGCACCTTCTCTGGGACCGTCCCCGGGTCCTCCCATGAGGACCGCCACCAGCCTTCGATCCGCAGCTGCGGCCGTCAAAGCGATATTGTAGCCTGACTCATCGATATAACCCGTTTTCAATCCGTCGACCCAGGGATGTCTGCCTATCAGCACGTTGTAATTCTCCTGGGTAACCGGCCCAAGGCTTGCCGGCTCCCCATTCGTCACGTCCTCTTCAGAGGGATAGGTGAACTCCTCGATACCATGGAGATCTTCGAGAGCATCTGGATGTTCCCGGATATAATACATGCAGAAACGGCCGAATTCCCGGGCCGTTACCCGGTTCTCCTCGCTCAGGCCGGCCGGATCCACGAAGTGCATATCCTGCAGGCCGAGACGGTCCACCTCCCCGTTCATCCAGTCAACGAATTCCTCCACACTGCCCGATATCAGTTCCGCCAGAACAACGGCCGCATCATTGCCCGAAGGGACCGCCAGTCCCTGCATAAGCTGCCGTACGGTTACTTCCTGACCTGTCTCGAGAAACATCAGGGATGACCGCCTGGGAAGATTGTGGAAATCACCACTCTCGCCGACCCGGACGACGGTGTTCGGCTCGATTTGTCCCGCCTCGATCGCCCGGTACGCGAGATGCAGGGTCATAAGCTTGGTCATCGAAGCAGGAGGGAGGACGGTGTCGGCTCCCTTTTCGTACAGGAGAGCGCCGGTTTCATAATCGTACAGTACCGCCGCTCTGGAGCGTAATTCGGGCTCTATAGTCCAGCCGGGTTCGTCTCCCAAGATCCAGACATTAAGGAGAAAAAAGAAGAGTACAATCAGAACGCCTGACTTCGCTGGAAAAATCAGCCCTCTTTGTGTGCAGCGCATGGTAACGACCCCTTGTTTTTGCCGGTTATCCCGCTAAGAATAACAGAAAAATGCATTTACATCACTCTCATAAATGGATATAGTTCTTTTGCCGTTGAGGAAAGACAGAATATGGAACCCACGCTCATTGCATCATTCATTGGCATAGTCGCTACCACGCAAATCCACATTTCCAAGGGACTGCAGAAATACGGCATAGCCGCGCTGCGCCCCAATTCCAGGGCGGTCCACAGTTCAGAACACCATCTGAGGAAGAAGATCATCTATTTTACAGGTATCATCCTCAACAACCTGGCCTTCATGTGGGCCCTCGTGGCCAACCTGTACGCCCCGACATCCTACTATACCAGCGTCTTCGGCATCGGGCTGGTTGTGCTGATGGTGTTTTCAGAGGTCGTCCTGAAGGAAAGACATTCAACCCTGCAGCATATAGGAGCCGCCGTAATAGCAATCGGGACGGTGCTGATCGGTTTCGGCTCGAACACTTCGGATGTTCCGGACATGAGCCGGATCCAGCTCGATACCGTTCTCATCTTTATCGCTGTTTCTTATCCCCTCCTCCTTATTGCCATCGGGTTTTCAATCAAGCTCCACCTGAGTAAGCCGATCGGGACCCTCGTCGGGATGCTCACCGGCTGTTCTGCGGCCCTGGACCCGATATTCAAGGGTATCGGTCAGACTGCGGGCACCCAGATCAGGCTCATACCCCATACCGGTGTCGGCTGGTTATTTTTCATGGGCAGCTTCATCTTCGGCGCCATGGCTTTCCTCTTCACCCAGCTCGGTTTCTACAAACATGCCAGAGCTTCGACCCTGGTTGCATTTCACAATATCAGTCTTATCCTGCTGCCGATCATACTCCTCAAGATTTCCCTGCCGGGGTTCAGACTCGCCCGCCTCCAGTCCACCGGTTTGCTTGTAGTCGTATGCGGAATAGTGCTGATGTTCAGCGAAACCACCCTGCAGATGATCTTCAGAAAAAAAGCACTGTAAAACATGTACGTTTTCCTTATAAACTTCTGACATTATCCTCACTCAACCTTTACATTGTTTCATTTTACTGTGATGGGAGGATAGTGACATGCGCATAGCTATTTCCATCAATGGACAGGGCCGGGGACATCTGACCAGAATGACGGCTCTCGGTCAGAGTCTTTCCGCCGAGCACGAGCTGGTCTTCTGGTGCCCGGAGAAGTACCACGATTTTCTCGTGGAAAATTTTCCGGGAAGTTATATCTATCCCATTCCCCATTACCAGTTCATCCTCGACGGGCCGAAAATAGATCTCATAAAGACCAGTCTGGTCAATGTCGAACACTTCATCGGTCTTCCCACCTACACATCCGATCTGGTGGACCAGCTGCATCTGATGGACATCGATCTTGTTCTCAGCGATTTCGAGCCTTTCCTGCCGAAGGCGGCCCGTAAAGCCGGAATACCGATCATACAGCTGAATCATCCCGCCGTTGTGCTGCGCAGCGTGGCGTTCACCGCCGAGGCCCTTCTTGCAAAGGTGATATCCACTTCAATGATGGGCGAATATGACATCCGTATCATATCTTCCTTCTACAATGGTGACGTCGGTCCCATTATCAGGAGAGAGATCAAGAATGCTGTTCCCGAAAAGGGCGACTATTTCGTGGTCTACCTTTACCACACTATGAGCTCGAAGATACTGGAACAGATCGACAGGGTGCCGGGTATCAGGTACAAGGTGTTTCCAAACCCGAATGAGGATTTCGTATCCGCCCTGGCAGGCTGCAGGGGGGTGATCACCAATTCCGGTCACCAGCTCCTCAGCGAGGCATTGCATCTGGGCAAGCCGGTCCTCTCCATTCCCATGGAAGGACAGTACGAGCAGAGGCTGAACGCCGAGATGCTGAATAAAGCCGGCAGGGGGGTAATCGGATCCGTAGAGACGATAAAGCGCGATCTCACATCCTACCTCGACTTCGTCGATGGTTTCGATCCTTCCCGAACAGCCAGAGCTGAGAACATAAAATTCTGTCTGAAGGATGACGCCGCCACCGCCGTATCGCTGTTGAACTACCACATTTTTAAATACAGGGCTGTCTCATAGACGGAATGTAATTGTAGGATCGCATGTTTTCGCATATACTGCCTGCAGGAGTGTATCGTGCAGGATTTTTCCAGGATCGAGCAGGCAGTCCGTGAAGCCGGCCGTACGGCCAGAGAGAAGCAGAAAGAGGCGGGAATTGCATATAAAAACGACGGATCGGTGGTTACCGAAGTCGATCTGGAGACGGAAAAGTTCCTCGCCAAAGTGATTGCCGAAGAATTTCAGGATGCCAATATCGTCAGCGAAGAGTTCCCATCCAGGTTCCAGTCCGGACG
>JBNGED010000126.1:0-6693 GCA_049975605.1 Sediminispirochaetaceae bacterium
TTCGTGAGAAGTTCGTTCAGCAGGATCCCGAGGGCGGCGAGAGAGTCGGCGTTCATGATGATATCGTCTATTTCGGTCTCGATCTGTACCGAGGAGCCGTTGGTCTGAAGACTGGCGATCTCCTCGATCAGCGGCGGCAGATAGTCCCTGATTGACATGTCGGATATGTTTCCTGATCGGTAGAGCCGGTCATAGAGCACTCCCATGCTTCTCAAACGGCTCTTCGCTTCTATAAGAGCTTCGGATGTCTCCGGATTGTTTACTGTCTGGGCCTGGAGTGCGAGAAGGCTTTCGACGGTGAACATATTGTTCTTGATCCGGTGGTGGACCTCCCGCAGGAGAAGGTCCTTTTCCTCTACCTGGTCCCTGAGACGGGCCCGCATGGCATTTATCGAGTCGGTCAGATACCCGAGCTCGTCATCATGTCTTTTTTTCCGGTCCAGGGTTATGGGAGCGGTGAAGGAACCGACGGAATCATCCCTCATTGCATCCGACAGACGCCGGAGATGTCTGCCGACCAGCAGGTGGAACAGATAGGAAATGAGCGCGCCGATCAGAATGGCGAGGACAAAGTGGAACAGGATGAATACCGATTCCTCCCTGTATACATCGCGCCTGATCTGCCGCTCGTTTATATACAATGTCAATTCTCCGATCTCAATGGTACTTCCCTGATAGCTGTACATGAGGGCTTCCCGGTTGACTCTGAGGTTGGGAGCGGCAGTGGAACCGGCGGTAAACAAGTTCCCTTCGTCGTCGGTCACCGTGACTGCATCGATGTGGGAAAACCTGGCAATAGCGTCGATCTGCTGCTGAAGCAGATCGTAGTGGGTGAGCCACAGACTCGATATCAGGAAAGGAATGTGACTGTCTCTGACTTGCTGCAGCTGATGATTGACCCTTTCGATCTCACGGCGGTAGGATGAATACATCTCGAGGGGATATATAATCAATCCCAATGTAAAAACGAGGATAAATGTATACAGGATGTACTTCCTGGTAATCGACATGATGTCGGCACACCCCCTCATTCATTGTCTGACATATACGGTGAAACGGCTTCTTCCACTATTCGTTCATAGGTCCCGTCGTCCTTCAAGCTTCTGATGGCGGCGGCAATATCCTCGGTGAGGCCGGCATGGTCCTTGTGTACGTAGAGGAACATGTCTCGGCTCGCAAGGGGCGGTTCCAGATGGCGGATTCCCTCATTATCATAGCCGAGGTCCCGCAGGACCGCGTAGCCGGTAAGCTTCGAATAGAGGGCGACATCCAGCCGGTCCTTCCGCAGCATGTTGAACAGTTCTTTCTCGGTCGGGACCAGAACGACGTTGGGAAAATCCCCGGCGTTGTCCTCCAGGATCTTCCATCCCTTGACAATTCCGATGTTGAGACTGCGGATACTCTCCCAGCCGTCTATCTCGAAATTCTGGCGGGAGAAGGCCACGAAGTGCATGGTCATGTTCGCCTCCGGCACCCTGACCAGATTGGGGTAGGTCTGCTCCATTCCTTCGATCCGGTTCAGTTCCGCATCCAGAATCCCGGCATCGACGTCGACCAGGGACTTCTCCGTAGGTGTAAAAATGAGCCGTGCCTCTATATCCAGACGCCGGAAGGCTTCAATCATGATACGGTCGAGCATGCCCGTCTGAGAGCGGTTGGACAGGAGGTTGTTGTAAGAGGTGCTGATGGTGAACCCTGCATCCTGTGAGGAGAGAGATCCGAGGACCATGCATAGCATTGTAAGGACGATAGAGAGTTTTTTCATTGCACCCGCCTCTCAATTAATACTGAAAAAATTAATCCAATATATAGGTAAAGTCAACTGTGGGGAATATGGATGTGAAGGGAAAAATAAAAAATCGGCTTCTATCGCCGATCCGAATAGCACATGTGCCGGGCGTACTCGAGGGGGATGGTAAAGGTCTTCTTCTCCCGCACGTTGCTCATAACGAGTCCCCCGCTGTCCCGTCTCTGAAAATGCAGAAGGGTACCGGGCCGCAGGTCGTTGTGAAAACAGAAATCGAGCAGTCCGTCGATCTCCTCGCCCTCTTCGGTGATCCGCAGCAGTTCAACCTGTGAACCGACGGTGGCCTGGATCAGACGGGGGGCGCGCAGCAGGTCCTGTTCGCCGGGTGTGTCGGGGAAGGGGTTGCCGTGGGGGCAGGTCTGAGGTCCGCCGAGCTTCATTTGAAGATGGTCCTTCAGTTCGTCGCTGATGATTACCTGGAGCTGCTTGGCCTCCCGGTCGGATTTTTCCCAGGGGTATCCGAGCATGTCAACGAGGACATGTTCGATGAGGTAGTGCCGTATCATCACCTGTTTGGCGATCTCCCGGCCCTCGCCGGTGAGCTGGATCACCCCGTAGCGGTCCTGCTGAACCAGGCCGAGCCTGGACAGACGTTTGATTGATTGAGTAACGGCCGGCTTGGACACCTGCAGCCGCTCGGCGAGCTTCATATTGGAGACCGTGTTGTAGTCTCTCTCGATGAGGAAAATCTGGGACAGGTAATCCGCGGCGGCGGGGAATCTGCTGTGAAGGGTATTTATATCCATCGCATCTGTAACGGTACTCGAACGGCCCGCCGGGGTCAATACTGCGCGGGATTGCTTTCCTCACATCAAATCGTTATTCTTTTCATTATGAACGACGTGCTGATCGCATTTGGATTAACTCTGTTCGCAGGTCTGGCTACCGGAATCGGCAGCGTAATGGCATTCATGTCGAAGAAAACCAGTCCGGGTTTTTTAGCCGGAGCTCTGGGGTTTTCGGCGGGAGTCATGATCTATGTCTCCATGATCGAGATATTCGTCAAGGCCAATGACTCTCTCGGGGCAAGCCTCGGAACGAGGTACGGTTACTTCGTTACCACCATTTCATTCTTCGGGGGGATCGCAATGATTGCCCTCATCGACGCGCTTGTACCGGAGTATGAGAACCCGCATGAAATGCGTGGAGTGGATGAGCTGCCCTGCGGCCAGACGAAGCCGGCGGAGCCGCAGCCCCCGGATCAGGAAAGCCTCAAGCGGATGGGCTTCTTCTCCGCTCTCGCCATCGCCATACACAACTTCCCGGAGGGGCTGGCGACTTTTACGGCTGCGCTGCAGGAGCCGGCCCTCGGCCTGAGCATCGCCGTGGCCATAGCGATCCACAACATTCCCGAAGGGATCGCCGTGTCGGTCCCCCTCTACTATGCCACCGGGAGCAAAAAGAAGGCCTTCGGGTGGTCTTTTCTCTCGGGGCTGTCGGAACCGGTGGGCGCCCTGGTGGGCTACTTCCTCCTGATGAGGTACTTCAACGATCTCATGTTCGGAATTCTCTTTGCCGGCGTGGCCGGTATCATGGTCTACATATCCCTGGACGAGCTTCTCCCCACCGCGGAGAAATACGGTAAACATCATATTGCGATTTTCGGAGTGATTTCAGGAATGATCGTGATGGCCCTCAGTTTGATGCTGTTTGTCTGAGAGAGTCGTACTTTCACAGGGTAAAAACAAAGCCGACGCCGCGGTATAATTTCCCGCCGATCTCCAGATCTTTGTGCTCCAGGGGCGAACCGCCGTGCTTCAGGTAGAAATCGTTGTTCCTGGCCCCCAGGAGGGTCCAGATGATGAGGCTGCCGCATCCGCGCCGTCGGAAGAAGGCTTTCATCTCCGTGAGAAGACGGCTGCCGATGCCGCATCCCTGGAATTCAGGCCTGATGTAGAGTCCGACTACTTCGGCGCTGTATCCTGCGCCGCAGCTGCCTTCGGAGACGAATGCGGCGCCGGCTTCCGGGCCGGACTCTTCCTTCAACAGCCGGCCGGAAATGAAGCCGACGACATTATCAGTTTCTTCCCACACCAGAATCTTCTCCCTTTTTTCCCTGATGTTGGTCTCCATGATGTCGATATATCGACCGGGCTGCATGGTTCCGGGATGAGATGGGTCTATCACTCCGTCGTAGGCGTGCTGCCAGGCGCTCACGATGATCTCTGCTATCGCCCTGCTGTCGTCTTCCCTCGCGTCGCGTATCATGCTCTAATAGCCTCCTATTCGCCGGTGTAGGAGTCAGCCGGCTGTGACGGTTCAATCTGAGGGAATCCAGAGATATGCATCGTAGTGATATCCGCGTTTGGGAGCACGCACCAGCCTGACCAGATCGGGGATGTTGTCGAATTTTTCAATAACGATCCCGGAAGGGGCTTCTTCCCTGGACACAGTGTCCGGTACTGAACTGCATGCCGTCAGGACACTGAGAAGGAGTATGGCGGTACATAGAGCAGCCGATTCTTTCATCACGATCCTTCCTCCGCGGGATTGTATCATTAAACAGCATTCCGGGAAAAGAGAGACGGTGATCGGGAATTCATCTCTTCAGGGTCCGTAGGATATCCATCAATCCCCTCATGGCAACCACGGAGCCGAACGCGATGGTTCCCAGCTTGCCCCCGGCCCCGCCCAGGTACGGAGTAGAGTATATAAAAATCAATCCGCAGAAGATGCCGGACAAGGCGATGGGCAATTCGTTCCCGAATCTGTCGGCGCCGCTCATGCCTGCGAAGGAGGCGCAGAACACCATGACCGCCAAAGTATTTCCCGGTTCCGCCCCGTGGATGATAGGAAGAAAAAGACCAGCCATCAGACCGACGATGGCGGAGGACATTACCGGGCCGTTCTCCAGGCGTATACTCAGGGTGTAGGTGGCCGTTGCGCCGGCGATCGAATAGAGAAGGATCATCCATCCGACATCCCAGCCGGGTGCCGGCAGGCGAAGAAGAGGCGAACCGGTTATGAGTGAGGCGGACACACATCCGGTGAAGGCGATCGTGCCGAGCTTACCGCCGAATCCGTTGAAGACATCCTTGCTGAGGATGTAGACCGCCGCGGCAACCGCCCCGGCAGTGACAATACAAAAGTATGAGAGAAAGACCGCCGGAGAGGCCATACCGACGAATGAGCCGCAGAAGATGGGGACTGCGTGTTTTTTCAATACTGCCGCTCCAAGGATACCGACAATGCCGGAAGCCGCTACAGGGCCGTGTCCCAGTTCAACATTGATGAAGAAGGTGACGACTGCTCCGCCGAACACGGCAAGGAAATCATACAGATCAGACCTGTCCCATGTTCCCGCGCCCGGCGGAATGGATGATACCCGTCGCCATTCCTCGTACAGTCCATAGACAAGTCCCAGGATGATGAGTGCTTTGAAGGCGGAGAGAAAAGGATGCTGCCTGAGTGTTTCGATGAAGCTCAAGCTGAGCAAAACTAATGCCAGGCCAGAGAGAGCGGCAAAACTGATCCGGCCGGCAAGGACCCGGCTGTGCGGTTTCATACTTTTATGATAGATCATATGCGCGGATATGCAAAAAAAATGGGAAAAAACCTAGACTGTCCCGAAGCTTAGCGTACGGTATGAAGGTCTACAGGATATGCCGTTTGACCGCGTAATCTATGAGTTCCTGATACTTCCTGTCCAGCCGGTGTATTTCCAGGATCTGAGGGGGACGACGGAAGACCCCTGTTCCCGTCGTGGAAGGCTTTGCCCCCTCAGGTTCTGCGGTTCCACTCTGGCTGATCTCCCGGTCGGGCAGCATCTGCTTCAGCCGGTCGGGATTGGCTCCGTACTCTTCCACAAGATAGTCGATGGATTCCTGGTTCAGGGGCATACCGTGGTAATTCACCAGTACGTGGGCGAGGCGGTGAATCGGGGTGCGGATATTCTTCTGCACTTCCTGTACGAGGGATACCGCGACTCCGGCCTTGCTCGCAGCTGTCATGTCGAGATTGATCGAGGAGAGGTAGGGTGCGTTGGAACTCTCGATGGCGTACTGTGTCTCGAACCGGCTGAACTTCAATTCATCTTCGATCTTCATGGCGATGTCGACGGCGAGCTTTTTATAATCCTCGGCCTGGGGGGAGTGAATGACGTCGAAGGCGTGAATGAGTTTCTCGACTTCCCGGGCGAATCGCAGCTTTCCGCTTCTGCGCAGCTCGATCTGTTTTTCCACTATCCGTATTCCCCGTCTGTGTTCATCGGGCTTCAGAAGATGCAGGGGAAACTGACGAGCTGATTCCGCTCGGATTTCGTTGTACTTCTGCTCGCTTCGGCGCAGAGCCGAGAAGCGCTTCTGCATCTGTATATTTGCGGCGCGCAGCGAACGGTGCAGACCCATGGCTTTGTTCAGCTGCATGAATGAATCGCGGAGCTCAGCCGAACCGTATCGTCTTTGCCGCTGGAATGTAAACGGACCCGTATGTTTTTTTAACTGAATATACAGGTCTTCGAGGGCCTGTAAAATATTGGAGTACATGCGGTCGACCGTGGTAAATACAGGCGAAGCTGCCGGGACAATATCCACCGGCTCGGATTCGGCAAACAGCTCCGCAAGCGCCCGCAGCCTGCTGTTGCGCAGATAGGCGGCCCGGCGGAAGGCTAACCGGCTGCGGTCCAGGTTCTCCGAGGCATCCGTGAACTCCTTCGAACCAATATAGCGCAGGGAAAAAACGGGTATGGTGCGGCCTGCAAGCATTTCGTAGGTCAGAGTGAACACCTCTTCAGCGTCGTTGAGGGTCATTCCGGATACATCATGTTCCTCACCGGCAGTCAGCACGCGCCCGATAAAACCTTCGGTGCGGGTACGGCCGGACTGTTTGCTCGGCGGACGGCCGGCGAAGCGCCGGACTAACAGGTCCGCCACCGCCTGTGAAGAGGG
>JBNGED010000127.1:0-6686 GCA_049975605.1 Sediminispirochaetaceae bacterium
TTTTCCCTCTGTGCGAGGGGGGCACGTCGCCAAGGATAAATCCCGCATGCTTCTTCGGAATACTCTTCTCGATCTCCCTCTGAAGCTCCTCCGGATCTATCTTCAGGCTTTGAAGCGCCTTGTACCCAAGCCCCTCACCATCCTTGAGAAGTGCAAGTATTATGTGTTCGGGAAGAAGCTGGTCGGAATGGAACCGTTTCGCCTCTTCCTGTGCGAATATTGTCAATATTCTTTGAGCTCTCTGTGTTAAGCCCTTAAACATCTGAAACCTCCCTATTCAGAAGCAAAACCCAGTGCAAATTGTACGAGGCGGGCACGTGTCTGGTTGATCTTCTTCGACACGTTCTCATCCTCTTCGCTGCTGATCAATTGCTGGATGTGCGCCCTCCCTATCAGAACAAGAAGTCTGGTGAACAAACCGGGTGAAACATCGAACCAGCCGATGGATGCTCCCAGTCGCACCTTGGAAAGCAGCTGTAGAGCCTCCTTCTCTTCTAACATTCGGCAGAACTTGAGCGTTCCCCAAGCCCGGTAGACGATATCTTCAAGTTCAAGTCTCCGCTGCCGTTTCATTTCTTCCCGGGCTCTCCTCTCATAATCTACTAACTGGGAGGCTACTTTTGCAAGTTTTTGCAGTAAATCTTTTTCACTTTCTCCGATTGCTACCGGATTGTACAGTTCATAAACGGCCCCCAGGGACCCTTCGTCTTCTCCCGTGTATCCCTTTATTTCATACCCGCTCTCCATGACCCGTTTGAATGCACGCTCGGTCAAAGCGGAGTATTCAAGTGCCGGCAGATGCAGCAGAATGGAGGCCTGAAGTCCGGTACCGCAGTTCTTTATGTCCGAACTGAGGTAGCCTTTATCCAGGGAGACGGAGAAATCGAGGTACGGTTCAAGAAGACGTTCAAGAGTATTCACCCGGTCATATGCTTTGTGCACATCGGAGCCCCCTGCAAAGGCGGCCATCTGCAAATGGTCACGAACGTTTACCACCGCGGACAGAAGGTTATCCGAATCAAAGACGACCAGTCTGTCCTTCTCGAGGGAATAATCCTGGCTGACGAAGTGCTTTTCGATCAGCTTCCTCCTGTCGATAACAGACAGGTCCTCAATCTTCGATGTAGTGAGTCCTTTTTCCTTCTTGATCCGGTCGAATGCCTTCTGTATGTTGTCCTGCACCTCATGCAGGTCTTTCTCAGACAGTCTGGAAGGAAACAGATATCCCGATATATTCCGTGCTATTCTGGCTCTGCTGGACAGCACAACGTCCTCATCAGGGCCCTTTTCCGTGTACCAGGCATTCTCCTGAAGTACTGTATCCAGCTTACTCATCCGATTTTTCATCCTCCGACTCCGGATTCTTCTCAAGTTCAAATATCCGGTCACGCAGTTTGGCAGCGTGCTCATACTCTTCCTTCTGAACAGCTTCCTTGAGTTTCCTTTTGAGGACCTCTTTATCTATCAGAATAGCCTTGTATGCCTTCAGTTTCTCCGGGTAACGGCCGTTGTGCACGGTCTTTTCCGTGTACTCGCTCAGGATGTCGTCTATAGCCGCTCTGAACACCGAGTAGCATTCAGGACAGCCGACCTGTTCATTCTCCTGCATATCCGACAATCTCATCCCGCAATTGGGACACTCGTCGATCTGTACAATCTGTTCATCCTGCGAAAATGACTCTACCAATCCGCTGAGAAGCTTTGAAAGAGAGAACTCTCCGCTTCCATCCTTATCCATAGCCACGCCTTTCTTCTTTGCACATTCGGCACACATATGGATCTCAAGGATCTCCCCTCCCATAATCTGTTGAACGTGGATAATTGCTTCGTTTTCTCCACAAATATCACAAATCATTAAATCCTCCATACTTCTCCCTTATGGTATCATCATTATTCTTCGGGTTCTATACCCATCTCTAAAATAATACTTTCTCCCATTATTGTGTAGAGGAGCGGTTCAATGTTTTCTCAGGATCTCCAGCGGCTTGATTTTTCCTGCCCTCCGGGCGGGAAAAAATGCCGCTCCTGTGGCCAGAACGAGGGTACCCGCGGCTGTGCCGAAGACATCGATGAAATTGATCCTGATAGGTATAGTCTCGAGGTAATAGGAGCGGTCGAATATTTCCATTGATACTGACGTATCCGTGGACCCCTGTGCAAACAGAACCTTGAACATACCCGACGTCCAGCCTGCAACTGCTTCAATGCCGGAAAGCACTTCGTTGATATTAACAGCCGCCAGCAGACCAATCGTAATCCCGAACAGTACCGACGTGATGCCGATAAAAAATCCGGTGTACATGAATGCCGAACTGATTCGAGCAGGCGAGACCCCCATGCTTTTCAGCATCGCGATCTCAGGCTCTTTCTCGATAACCAGCATGATCATCGATGAGGATATATTCACCGCCGCGACTGCTACAATCAGCACCATAATGAATATGAGCAGATTACGGGTAGTGTTGAAACTCTCAAGCATTGGCCGTTCCAGACTGTACCAGGTGTAGACGAACCATCCCTGCGGCAGCATTGCCGTTAGTTCCCGTGCGAGACGGTCTATTCCGTCATACGGCTTATCAACCTTGACTCCTATAACAAGATTTCCCGCCTCTTCGAAAAGAACTTCTCCGGTCCGAAGCGGTATATACATACTGAGTGCATCAAGCTCGTAATATCCGGTGGAAAAAATCCCCCTTACCGTAAACACCGTCGGCCTCAGGATCGGCGCCCTTCCAGGCACCGATCGTGCCGTCAGCAGCCGCACGCTGTCTCCCGTCTTTACCTGCAGCAAGTCCGCCACTTCCCTGCTCAGCAGCGCGTCATCCCGGGCCTGCAAGGTAAAACTTCCCGATTCAATAGTCAGAAATCTTCGAAGCTCCCCGTCATTCCGGTAGTAATCCTCCGGCAGCGATCGAACGGTAACTCCCGTCTTTGAATCCGGAGAGTAGACGAGTCCTTCTCCGAAGACAACCGGAAAACTGCGCTCTACACGTGAAGATGAAGACACCGTTTCCAGAACAGCTTCGACCTCCTCTCGAGTCTGGGGCGAGTAGCTTTTAATCTGGAGATGATAGCTGCCAATTTCAATGAACCTTCTTGTAATCCCCTCGATCATGCCTCCGGATACCTCTATCACGGTAATCAGCGGTACGATCGAAAAGCCGATCCCGAGTACTGCGCCTATAAGGTGCCGGGTCGTCTTCCGTGAGGCATGAGAACGGAAGAGCATACGGAATCCAAGAAACACCGAACCCATGTGTATCATCAGTACTCCAGTACTCCCTTTCTCAACATATACTGCAGTTCAGCACGGTCGCTGAGATTCCGATCGTGAGTCACGATCATCAGCGCCGTGTCGAAGGTGTCTGCCAGCTGGAAAAGCATGTCCGCCACCACTCCCGAGTGGCGCTCATCCAGGTTCCCAGTAGGTTCATCAGCCAGAATCATGTCCGGTTCGTTTATGAGTGCCCTGGCGACGGCAACCCGCTGCCTCTCACCCCCTGACAATTGGGATGGAAAAAAGTCCTTACGATCACTCAGATTTACCTTCCGCAGCAGCTCCTCCGCCTTCTGCAGGGCGGGCCTCCGCTTCATTCCCCCCATGTATGCCGGCATCATTACGTTCTCGCAGGCAGTCAGGTCCTTCAGCAGGTAGTGGAACTGAAAGATGAAACCTATGCGCCGATTACGGTATTCAGTCAGGATATCCTCGGAAGCCGTATCGATCCTCGTACCGTCCACCGTTATAGTCCCCGTCGTAGGGACATCCAATCCTCCGATCAGATTCAGAAGGGTACTCTTGCCGCTTCCGCTTTCCCCGGTAATAGCCACTTTACTGCCCCGCAGCACATCCAGGTCTATTCCTTTTAATATGTGCAGTTCCTCGGGTCCGTTTTTGTATATCTTTCCCACGTTCCTCAGGTTGACCAATACTTCGCTACTCATTCCGTAATATCTCCGAAGGTCTGTACTCCGCTATTCTGCGGGAAGCCGCATAAGCCGCTCCGATTGAGGTGAGTACGGCAAACAATAAAATCAACAGTACGTCCGTGTAAAGAATTCTCACCGGCACCTGCTGCATGTAAAAGGCGTCCGAAGAAAATATCTCCACTCCCCCGCTTCCCTGAAGAGAAGATACGACGAATCCGGCCGCGCGCATGAAACTGTTGATCACGGTCTCCGCCAGGCGGAATACTTCATTGATATTTATACTGATCACCAGACCGAGAAAAAGACCGCAGGCCGCTCCGATGGAACCGATCAATCCTCCTTCGACCAGGAATATCAAACGAATGGAAACGGGAGCGGACCCCAGGGCTTTTAATATTCCGGTCTCTTCCTTCCTCTCTATCACCGACCTCTCGAGCGAATTCTTTATGTTAACCGCTACCACCAGGAATATCAAACCCAGGAGAATCATCATAGTCAGCTTCTCCACCCGCAGGGCGCGAAAAAACGACCGATTGTACTCACGCCAGGACTCTACCCCGGCATCGATCCCTTCCTGAGACAGGAGTGTACTGATATCCTCAGCAACCGCCCGGTCACGGAACCGGTCCCTTATCTTCAGCCCGGCGATTCCCCTGATATCAGCGGTATCAACAAGCATGGTCCTGTCCCTGCCGATAAAACAGAAGGAAGAATCATACTGATAGTAACCGCTGTGAAAGATCCCCGTCACGATAAAGCTCGTGTGCTGAGGTCTGAGCGCCGCAAAGGTAGCGCCCCGCATCGACACCATCTGCAGGACGTCGCCTACGTGCAATCCCATACTGAAGGCCATCTGGTCCCCGATCACAACTCCGGGCCCGGCCTCCGTTTCCAGGATGAAATCTCCTGCTACTATGTTGAGATGGTCCATCAGTTGCCGGTCCCGAAGCGCCTCATCGGCCTGTAATCCGCGGACCAGAGCCGATTGATATTCTGAAAACTCTCCCTGAATCAGGGTCTGTGTATCGATGAAATATACAGCCGATGTTACGCCATCCATTAAGCGCAGCCTGTCGGCTATTTCCGCATAGTCATTCTCTTCAATCTCAATACGGATATGGTACGAATGTATCTCGAGAATGTCTTCGATAAAACCGAGTTGAAGGCCGTTCATCACACTCATAACGGCAATCAGAGCCATCACACCAACGGCGATACCGCCGATCGACAGCAGAGAGGGGGTCACCGTCCGGCCGCTCCGCTTCGAGTTGATATAACGTGTACCTATCCACAGAACCCATTCACTCCCCCGCTTCATTGCTTTGCCGTGCCTATCAGAGATTCTCTGGTAATGAGTTCTTCATCTTCATAGATCAATTTCGCAATGGGTTTGCCGTTCCGGTATAGGATTATTTCTTTTCTTCCGTCTTCGGAATACTCGGTCCTCCTCGATAGAATACCATCTTCATACTCTTCCGTAACGGAAAGCTCCGCGCCGTCCCCCTCCGCTCTTCGATATGAATATTCCGTTGTCCGTACCGATCCTCCCGTTCTTACAATCTTCTTTGCGAGGAGACCTTCCTGATAGGTGTACTCCTCCGAGATTGTCATCACTTCTTCCTGAATATTCCTGGACAGTATATTGCCCTCGGTATCGTAGAGCGCCTCGGAGACATACTCATCCCCCGGTCTCGTCACGGTTACCGCCGTACCGTCCTCGACTTCGAATTCATCACGCTTCAAAGTGAGCTGCCCGCCGCAGTATTTCTCCGTTATCCTTTTTTTCCCCTCCAGGTCCTGATAGAAAAAATGGGTACAGCCGGATCCATCCACATGCCATTGACTGATACCGTTTCGTCCCCTGTGATACCGGAAACCGGAAACAGCCTCGGCTCCATATCCGCGGGCACTGTCCGCACCGCCTCCTGATGCTTCCGCGGAATCGCTCGGGGACATTTCCTCTTCGATAATCTCCAGGAGCTTCCCTGATTCGCTCCGAATGTATTTCCTTCTTATTGCGGTTCCGCCCGGCGTTATTGTTTCGACGTACTCCAGATTACCGTCCTTCCAGCCGTATTTCCTCGTAGATTTGCCGCTCTCTTCGTATAGAATCTCTTCCATGAGGCGCTCGTTCATTTCAATAGTCTCGCGCTGAAGCTCTTCGCCCTTATAGAACCTTCCGTAGACGTAGGCTCCCTTCTCCTGGTATACGGCCCTTCGTATTTCCGCGCCGTCCCTGTACAGTTCTTCGACAACCTCGTCTTCGTTCTTCCTTCTTTCGAGAACGTATTCATATTCGTCGGTCTGATACTCGGAAATCGGCTCCAGAGGCATTCCAAGTCTGTTGGAACGAAAATAGAATCGGGTCTGCTCCGCTTCAAGCGGAACCGTGCATAAAAAACTGTAAACAAGTATTAAAACCGCTGAGGCTGTCTTTAACCCGGCTTTCTCTCTAAATCTATCCATCTGATAGCAGTATATCTAAAAAATGCTCCCGGTTGAATGGTTCAATGTCCCCATATTTTTCGCCGGTCCCCATAAAGACGAACGGGATACCCAGTTCTCTGCAAATCGAGATAACAACTCCGCCTTTCGAAGCTGAATCATACTTTGCAAGAACTACCCCGTCCAACCCGACAGCTTCGTGAAACATCTCCGCCTGCCGCAGTCCATTCTGTCCCGTCGTGGCGTCTATAACCAGAAGCTTCCTGTAATTCCCGTCTCCAATACGCCCCTGAATGACCTTGTGTATCTTC
>JBNGED010000128.1:0-6662 GCA_049975605.1 Sediminispirochaetaceae bacterium
GGTGAGACTCCTACCAATACGCTGGTCGAAGTCGGAGCGGAAAACAACGCAACCAACACTTTTATCGTAGAATTCAGCAACCTCGGAACACTGCAGGCAGCCATCGATGACCAGGGAGACCGGATCGAAGAGGGTACCCTGCAGATAGATGTCGGCTTCGATGTTCTGGAGGCGGCGCCGGAAGCCGGCGCACAGGTCCGGCAGAACTTCAATCTCACCCTTGGTGAGGTCGGCAGCGTAGTCAACAGCATGACACAGTTCGCGGAGAAGAGTTCCACCAAGGCCTTTCGCCAGAACGGCTATCCAATGGGCTACCTCGAGAACTTCAAGATAGACCAGTCGGGCGTTATCACCGGGGTATACTCCAACGGGACCAACCGCGTTCTGGGACAGCTCGCACTGGCAAGCTTCACCAATCCGGGCGGACTCGAGAAGGCGGGGGAAAACACCTACGTGGTGACCAACAATTCAGGTGACCCGAGGATAGGTGAATCGGGCGTAGCCGGCAAGGGCAAGATAATCGCCGGAGCGCTCGAGATGAGCAACGTGGATCTCGCCGAGGAATTCACCGATATGATCATTACGCAGAGAGGCTTCCAGGCGAACTCTAAGAGTATAACCACTTCAGACCAGATGCTTCAGGAACTGCTTACATTGAAGCGATAGATAATGTAGAATAAAGGAGAGCAGGATAGAGAGGTTAAATGATACAGGTAACGCAGTTAAACGGTAAGGTGTACTATGTGAATCCGCACCATATCGAATACATCGAGTTGAATCCCGATACTACGCTTATCATGCTTTCCGGTAAACGGCTGATAGTGAAGGAGGACTATCAGTCTCTTTATAAGCGAATCATCAAATACAGAAGGCTGATAGGCGCCTTTAAGAACGAGGAGTAGGTCATGGATATATCAACCTTAGCAGGACTCGGAATGGGAGTCGGACTCATACTGATGTCGATGATCCTCGGTGGAAGCGGCCTGGGAGTATATGTCAATGTCCCCTCCGTGCTGATGGTTATCGGCGGCTCTTTCGGCGCCCTTATGATATCGAATCCGCTGACCAGAATTCTGCATATCATGCAGTATGTGAATATCACCCTCCGCGAACCGAGTTATCCTCTCGAACAGACTATTTCCAGTCTGATAAGTTTTTCCGAGAGGGCCCGGCGGGAAGGACTGCTGGTGCTGGAAGACGAGGTCGAGGACGTACAGGACGAGTTTCTGAAAAACGGCATTCAACTGGTAGTCGATGGTACCGATCCGGAGATTATAAAGACGGTGCTTTTCAACGATGTCACTCAGCTCGAACAGCGGCATGAGGCGGGAGTGAAGTTATTTGGCGACTGGGGACTTCTTGCTCCCGCATTCGGTATGATCGGAACACTGGCCGGACTGATCGCGATGCTGGCCAACCTCGACGATCCGGATGCCATCGGTTCAGGTATGGCACTTGCGCTCATTACCACGATGTACGGGTCGATTCTGGCGAACCTGATTCTCATCCCGATAAAGAACAAGCTCTCGGACAGGCACAACGATGAAATGCTTCTGCGTGAGATTATGATAGAGGGGATCCTGTCGATACAGGCAGGGGACAACCCGAATATTTTGAAATACAAGCTGGTCTCCTTCCTGGATCCGAATCGGAGAAGAGAGATGCTTGAAGTATTGATGGGTGAGTGATGGCTGAGAGACAACGGAAAAAAAAGTGTCCACCCGAAGGGGCCCCGGAATGGATGACCACGTACGGGGACATGGTCACTCTGCTGCTCACTTTTTTCGTAATGCTTTACACTACCGCGACGGTGGACGGCGCCAAGATTCAGCTGATCCTGGCGGCATTTCAGGGTCTGGGACTTCGGTCGGGAGGTACGACGCTGCAGGCTACCGGTGAGCTGGCTGACATGGGAAATACGATAATGTCGCTGCCCTCGGTACAGAAGGGACGTGCCCTGGATGAAGCGCGAAAGAAGGCCATCAGCATGTTCCAGCCTGAGATACAGGCAAAAAAGGTCCGGGTGAAGGAGAACGAAAGAGGGCTGGTGATCAGTCTTGCGGCCGATTCCTTTTTCGAACCGGCCAGTGCGGAAGTAAGGATAGAGGAGAGCAGAGAACTGCTGCAGCGGATATCTAATTTGCTGATATCCCTGGAGGACAGAAAGTACAGGATCGAAGGGCACACGGACAGTAATCCGACTGATGCTGAAGGTGAATACAGGACCAATTGGGAACTCTCGACTGCGAGAGCGACTAACGTGCTGCACTATCTTGTAGATTTCGGCGTAGAGGAGAACCAGTTTCAGGTGGCGGGTTTCGCGGATACCGTGCCGATTACATCGAACGAAAGTGAAGAGGGAAGAGCATACAACCGTCGGGTTGATATTATAGTTCTGTCAGAAGGGCATTTATAGTTTGCAATAAACTGATTCTTTTGGTAGAATTTTACTGATACTACAGGAGCTGAGTATGGGTGATGAAGAGGTCTTTGAAGCTGAAGATGTTGCTGGAGGACCAGCTGAAGAAGAGTCAGGGGGGAAGCGCAGTTTTATACCGGCGGCGGTACTAAAGATTCTGCGCTGGGTGGCGCTCGGTCTGGCGGCCATAATTTTTATCGTGACCGTGGTAGTTATCACCGTGAGCATTATGAACCGGGGTCCGCAGGCAGGAACGTATCCGGCGCCGTCTCCGGAATATGCGGGTGAAGTCGAGATACTTTCATGGTACGATGTTCCCGAGATTCGGACCAGGACATCGGATGACAACCCATACACGGTGATCGTGGATCCGAAGTTGGGTTACGAGAAGGAGAACAAGAAGATCCAGACCGAACTGATTGCCCGCAGGGAACAGATAATCGATATGATGAGGCGATACTTTTCGGAAAAGACCTTCTCCGAGCTGACACCTCAGTACGAGCCTCAGATAAAGGACGAGCTCGAACAGAGGATCAATCAGATTATGACTGGGAAGGGAATAGAAGATATCGTATTCCTCCAGTTCAATGTAATAGAATTCTAGGAATGGTGGTATGAACGAAGTTCTGTCGCAAGATGAAATAGATCAGCTGCTCACGGCAATTTCAACAGGTGAAATCGAGAGTGAGTCCACGGCGCCTGCCGCGCAGGACCAGCGGAAGATCAAGATCTATGACTTCAAGCGGCCCGATAAATTTTCGAAGGAACAGATTCGAACGGTCTCGATTATGCACGAGACCTTTGCTCGTTTGACGACCACTGCGCTGTCGGCAAATCTGCGGAGTATGGTCAACGTGCACGTGGCATCTGTAGATCAGCTGACCTACGAAGAATTTATTCGATCGATACCAAACCCCACCACCCTCGGAATAATAAACATGGACCCTCTCAAGGGATCCGCAATTATGGAGATCGATCCGGCAATCACCTTCTCCGTTATCGACCGTCTGTTTGGCGGACAGGGGGAAGGGACCAAGGTGAACAGGGACCTGACCGACATAGAGCAGTCGGTTATGGAGGGTATTATCGTCAGAATCCTCGGCAACCTTCGGGAGGCATGGAGCCAGGTGATCGATCTCAGACCAAGACTCGGACAGATTGAGACGAATCCTCAGTTCGCACAGATCGTGCCGCCTACGGAAATGGTTGTCCTGGTAACACTTGAGACAAAGGTAGGGGAAATAGAAGGAATGATGAACTTCTGTATACCGTACCTCACGATTGAGCCGATTATATCAAAGCTATCGGCCCAGTACATGTATTCTTCGGTACGCAGCGGCGCAACAACCGAGAATCTCAATATACTGAAAGACAGACTGTCGAATATCGACGTATCCGTTGTTGCCGAAGTAGGCGGCATGCAGCTGACAGTGCGTGATGTACTCTCTCTCAACAGCGGCGATGTCATACGGTTCCCGAATGTACGGGTGAAGGATCCCATGGTTATTAAAATAGGCAATCGGCAGAAGTTCCTGTGCCGTCCCGGGATCGTCGGTAACAAGGTGGCAGTCCAGATAATTGAAAAGTTGGAAGACATCAGTAAGGACGAGTTCGAAGAGCTCGTTGCTGAAGAAGGAGAAGAGTAATGAGTGATGGTTCTCTCTCACAAGATGAAATTGATGCTCTGCTGCAGGGAAGCAGCATTGACCTTGGCGGCCAGGACTCATCTTCCGGGGGGGGTGAGGGAGCCGGCTTGACGGAACAGGAGAAGCAGCAGTTCGCCGGGATTCTCGGAGATATCGTTCAGTCACAGGCTTCCAATCTTTCGGGAATGATCGGCGAGACGGTCAAGATAGAGACGCCTAAGATCGATGCGGGAGACGCGGCGCAGGTCATCGCTGACCTGCCGGGAAGAGTCGTCGAGATAAAGATCGATTATTCCGACGGTTTGAGCGGTTTTCACTCATTTCTATTGCCGGAAGATGCCGCTACAACGATCGCAGGAAAGATGATGGGGCAGGAAAACGTGGAACTGAACGAAGCTGCCCTCTCCGCTCTGGAAGAAGCGGGCAACACGCTTGCAGGATCGGCAGCCACCGGTCTCGGAGACCTGATCGGAACGACGGTCATGAACTCTCCCGGTGCATCGAAGAACGTCGATGCGAACGAAGTTCAGACTCCGGAGGGAGGCGCTGTTCGGGCAATCTATCAGCTTACGATTGACGATGTTCCAACAACGCAGCTTATTGAATTCTTCGATATCAATCTGGTACGATCGATTCTTCAGGGGGCCGGAGGAGGACAGCCTAACGCAATGACCGGAGCACAGCAGCCGGCCGGAGCAGGACGGCAGCAGGGCGGAGGTATGGGCCAGCAGCAGATGGGAGGAATGAATATGGGGGACCAGATGTGGGGCGGACAGCAGCAGTTCGGCGGAGGACAGATGGCGGGAATGCCCGGGATGGGCGGCGCCAACGTCCAGTCGGTGCAATTCCCCAGTTTGAATCCCCAGAGTACCAGTGCGGAACAGGGAAATATCGGTCTCCTGATGGATGTGTACATGGAGATGACGGTCGAGCTGGGACGAACCCGTCGTCTTATCAAGGACATTCTCGGCATGGGCGAAGGAACGATTATCGAGCTTGACAAGCTGGCTGGGGAGCCGGTGGACATACTCGTAAATCACAAGCTTATCGCCCGCGGCGAGGTTGTGGTAATAGATGAAAACTTTGGAGTGCGTGTAACAGAGATCGTATCTCCGATGGACAGAGTGGAGGGTATGACATAGGACTCTGCACGTAAGACATACAGTATGGCATAACGCATAGTGCGCGATGTAAATAGATGGGAGGGGACGTGAAAAACGTATTTATTATCATCGCCATGAGTGTGGTGCTGGTTATTACCGCGGCGCCGGCATGGTCGCAGACCGAAGACTCCGCGGGTGATAATCAGTTACCAGCTCAGGTAAATGAAGAAGAGCTTCCGATACAGGATACCCAGGCACCGGAGATTCAGCTTGAGGAGGGTTTGAATACCTTCACAATCTGGGATTTTCTCCGTATGGTTCTGGTCCTCGGGGGCGTTATTGCGGCGATTTACGGGATATTTTTCCTGCTCAAGCGCGTAGGGAATCCGAAGTCGCAGCCGAACAATCTCATAACAGTATTAACGACCCAAAACCTGCAGGGAAGCAGGGCGCTGCATCTGATCGAAGTAGGCAATGAAGTCTATCTCGTAGGTTCTTCCGACGGGGGAGTGAGCCTGGTCTCGAGAATCGAAGACGGCGAAACACTCGATCAGATACGTCTCTACCGTTCAGAGGTCATCGCAGGCGGAAAGTCCTTTCAACAGACGCTGAAGGGGTTTTTCCACAAGGGAAGCGTGCCGGAAGCGGACGATTCCATGCAAGATGGTGCGTTGTTTCTGCAGAAGCAGAGAGAACGGCTGAAGAACATGTAGAGAATGCGGGGAGGGGCAATGAAAAGATACATACTGTTATGCTTAATTATCTCAATGATACTATTACTCCCTGCCGCCGGGCTCAGCGCACAGGAAGCAGTACAGACCCGGGATGAAGGGGTGAATATCCCTTTCATCGATATTACGGTACAGGATCCGGAAAGCAACCAGGAGGTCGCACTCAGCATACAGCTCCTGTTGCTGCTGGCGGTACTCACTCTCTCGCCTTCAATAATAATTTTGATGACAAGCTTCCTGCGGATTGCGATAGTTTTCGACTTCATCCGTCGGGCGCTGTCGCTCCAGCAGGTTCCTCCCAACAACGTCATGATGGGTATCGCCCTCTTCCTCTCGCTGTTTATCATGTGGCCGACCCTCAATACGGTGTACGAGAATTCGTTCAGACCCTTCGCGGACGGAGAGATAGGAATAGAGGAGATGTACAGCGGAGCGGAAGGGCCGATGCGGATATTTATGTATCGTCAGATGGGCAATAACCACGAGATGATACAGCTCTTTATGCGGATGAGGGGACTTTCCAAACCCGAGAATTTTTCACAGGTACCAACATATGTGCTGATCCCCGCATTCGTACTCCATGAACTGACGGTAGCATTCAAAATAGGGATACTGCTGTTCATACCATTTATCGTGATAGATATGGTGGTGGCATCGACCCTCATGTCCATGGGCATGATAATGCTGCCGCCGATCATGATATCACTGCCGTTCAAGATCATACTGTTCGTGCTGGTTGACGGTTGGGGTTTGATAACGCAGC
>JBNGED010000129.1:0-3925 GCA_049975605.1 Sediminispirochaetaceae bacterium
TGAATCATTGCAGTTGTTCGGCTCCTTCGACGGCGCCTCCCTCACCGACGAAAGTCTGCCCCTGATCGTGACGGCGCGCTCTAGGAGGCGACCTTCATGGCGCCCCACTTCTTCCACTGATACCACTGCTCGGGGTACTGGCTGACGTACTTCTGCCACAGTCCAAGGGCCCGTCTGGCGGTGTTCCTGGCATCTTTGCCGTTGTTGATGGGTTCGCAGATCAGCGAGTACCTGCCCCTCGGGAGCCGCTTCAGGAAAACACCCACCACGGGCGATGATGCCCGATGGGCCATGATGTCCAGGGTGTTGTCGAAATAGAGGGTCTTGCCGAAGAGTTCGATGGTACGGCTGCTGCGCTTCCTCCAGGTATCGACTTCGTCGCACTCGGTCATGAGGAGCCGGTTCTCCTGAAGGCTCTCCAGAGCTCTGGTGTAGACCGATTCGCCGTCCTTCGAACTGATGAGCCTGGCATTGTACTCATCCGCCTTCTTCTTGAGCTCCTTGGCCAGATGTTCGGTCTGACACTCGAGGATTACACTGATCGGATACCCCTTGAGACCGAGCACCCAGGGGATGAATTCAACCGCTCCCCAGTGGGCGGTAACCAGAATGACCCCCTTCCCTCTCGCAAGAGCTTCGTCCAGGACATGGCCGTTCTCGATGGTAAACCGGTCGTCAATCAGTTTGCAGACCTTGTCCAGGTCCTTGAAGGCGGAGTACATCTTCTCGAAATAGTGAGCAAAAATCCCGCGGAAGGTCTCCGCCTTGATGCGTCTGATCTCCCGCTTCGACTTCCCTGTCAAAAGATCGCAGATATTGTGTTCGATCAGCTTCTTCTCATCCCTGCGCAGCAGGTAGTAGATCTTGCCGACCAGCTGAAGATAGGCGAATGCCGCGCTGTAGGGCAGAAAGCGGAACAGGGCGACATTCCATTTGAGTTGAAAAAATTTTGACAGATTTAACTTCATCTCGTTCCTCCTCACTGTTTTTTTTTAATTCATGGTGACGACTATTTTCTAACGTGAGGTTCTATTTAGCAAGTGTTTTCTGGCCGAAATGAGCTAGACTTTAGTTTAATTCTTCCGCATGCATGTGCTTATACACATCGCTGAAGGCCTGAACCACCCTCGGGGAGAACTGGGTACCCGACAGAAGCGAGATTCTCTGGTACGCTTCGCTGTGCTGGAGTCCCTGGCGGTAGGGCCGCGTTGAGGTGATGGCGTCGAAGGCGTCGGCAACGCTGACTATCTGTGCCTCGAGGGGAATTTCTTCTCCCTTGAGTCCATCCGGATAGCCGGCTCCGTTGTACCACTCGTGGTGATTGCGGATGATGTTGAGGTGGTCGCGCAGGAAGCTGATTGGCCGGACGATTTCTTCGCCCTTGATCGGATGCTGTTTGATGATGTTGTATTCCGCCTCGGTCAGATCCTTCGGTTTGCGGACGATTGCTTCCGAGATACCGATCTTCCCCACATCGTGCAGGAGACATCCAAGACGCAGATATTCCAGTTGTTTGCCCTGCAATCCCATGTTGGAGCCGATCTGCACGGACAGCTCCGCAACCCGCTCCGAATGACCTCTGGTATAGGCGTCCTTCTCTTCAATCGCCTGGACCAGGGCCTTTACCGTGTTCAGATAACTCGATTCCACCTCCTCTTTCAACTGGGCTTTGTGCAGCGTCTCGGCAATGTTGTTGGTGAAGATCGCCAGTTCATCCAGGTCCCGGGGCGTCACGTTCTGACGGCTCTTCTGACGGTCCGCCCCGACGATCCCGATAATCTTGTCTCCGGCCAGCAGGGGCGCAACAATGAAAGAACTAACTCCGAAGTTGTGGATGATGCGGTTGCCCGTGCGGAGTCCGGCATTGCGCGGATCATCGATATACACGGGACGTCCCTGACGGGCCACTTTGGCGATCAGGTTCCTTTCCTTCCTGAGGGGAATGGTGTAGTTCTTGAGGTATTTCTCGATCACCAGGGGATCTTCGCCGATGGCATATTTGAACTCGAGGTGCTGTTCGGTCTTATCGATCAGCATGATGATGGCACGGTCGAATTTCAGGACATCGATCATCGATTTCATGGTGGCCTTGAGGATCTCTTCCGAGTTGTCCTGCGACACCAGAAGGTTCGAAGCAACATTGATAGCCCGGAGCTTCTCTACCTTGTCAGCCAGCTGTTCGTTGAGCTGGTTCACCTCGTCGTACTTCTTCTTCAACACCAGCTTGTCGTTCTCGATCTGTTCAAGCGCCGAGAGGAGCTGGCTCTTCCTGGTCTGAAAAGTGCTGAAAATATTCCAGATTTTGTGCCTGTTGTCGTGGAAGTGTATGTTGAACTGGCAGTAGGGGTCACCCTTGAAATAACAGTACGGTTCGGTGATCTCGGCGGGAGGAAGGTTCCAGATGGTGGGGAGGGCTGAATAAATTCCCCGGTTGAAGCTGCAGATATCGGATGTCAGCCCGCGGTTCTCCTTCCAGTGGAGCCTGATCACGGCGTGGTTGGGCGAACTGTAGACGTTCTCCACGATCTTGTTGGTATTGAACTGTGAATTGATGTGGTTGACCCGCTTCAGGAGTACCGAAGGCCCCCCGAAGGCGGAGAGAAAGAACTTCTGTATGTAGCCGAACTGCCGCCGTGCGATCGACTCCATGCCGATGGTATAGGGGGCATTCGGATCGTTGAGGATTTTTTTGGCATTCTCGAAGATCTTCACCACCAGCTCGTTCGACACCCAGTTGTTCTCGTCGGTGAGGACCTCCACCGGATTGTCGATGGTGGAATAGAGACCGGGAAGATCTTTGAACAATTCATGAACCCTGTCCGGTTTACGACTGAGAACGTACTGGTAGACGACCTTCACATTGAGACAGTTGACCTCATTGTACACTTCCCGGTGGACGGAGCTCGGTATTTGATTCTCATAGACAATGTTGTTCTGGCTCATGGGGTGCCTGTTCCTCTGATCTTACTATCGGCATTCTACCCCGATAAAAATGAGTGATTGGAGCAATTTTTCATGATTAATGAACAGTATGGGAAGTCAGAGAGTATCTTTCCAGCTTCTCCGGGTCCACCTCGTAGCCGATACCGCTGTCCCTGATGATCTTCGCTTCCCCGCCGATGCCGAAGGAATACGAACGGGCCGTGATATTGTCGGCGAGGATGTATTCGTCGAAGGAACCGTCGATGTATATTGGATCGGTCATCAGCGAGGCGGCGATCCTGCCGGTTACGGACGAAATTCCGGTCTCGCCGACATGGGCCCCCAGCTGATAGCGCAGCCCGGCGGCGTCCGCCTTCTCCGCTATGGCCAGACTGCGGAGTATCCCTCCGTTCTTGGCAAGCCGGATGTTCAGCATCGAGAAGCTTTCGTCATCGATGATCGCGTCGACATCCTGAAAACTGACGGCGGACTCATCGGCAACGAATGAGATTCCCCTCTCAGCCGCCTTTTTATTCAATTCGAACATTCCAGGCCGGTCCGGCCCGAGAGGTTCTTCTACCAGACGGATTCCATTTTCCTGCAGCAGGTCCATGTGGGCGACTGCATCGTCGACACTCCACGCGCAGTTGACATCCACCCGGACGTCGAATTCCTCTCCGACTATTGTGCGGACCAGGGGCAGAATACTGCGGTTGTGATCAATATCCTGCGACAGCTTGAGCCGGATATACCGGATACCGTGCTTCATGTACCGTTCCAGCATCACCCTGATCGCCTCCTTGGAAAGGATGGGCAGCACTCCCCCGTATGTCAGTGTCTCCCGCCGCGGCTGCATATTCAGGAGGGCATAGATATCCAGGTTCTCCCGCTTGCAGAGAAGGTCCAGGACGGCCGCTTCGGCGGCCGACACGAGGGGCAGATCGCCGTTCTTCCACGGTGTGTTCAGGAGGGCCTCCCGCAGGGTCTGCATGCTGATTCCGCC
>JBNGED010000129.1:4025-6389 GCA_049975605.1 Sediminispirochaetaceae bacterium
CGGAGGGGCCGCCGAATGCCGCAAAGATCGCCTTCATCCGATCGCCGGCTGCCCCGGGGTCGGAGACGATCGCCTCAGGCCCGTTCACATATTCCCGCAGTATCGCTTCCCCGAATCCCCTGTGAGAGCCGTCATCTACCTCCACAATGATCGAATCGCAATCCGACCGCTTGGCCTGAGAGTGGGTAAAGGTCAACTTGAAGGGGATGGAGAGGAAGTGTAACCGGATATGCAGGTCGTTCATCGATTATGTCCTTTGCCTTGATTCAATGCGTCTCGCGCACTGATTGACGGGCGGTTTGAGTCTGTGCGGCCGTAATCAGCCTCCGCGTGACTTCGCGGCCGGTTGCAAGCAGGTCCGGCAGCACCCTCTCCGCATCTTCCGGAGTAAACCGGTCGGAAGGCCCGGACACACTCAAGGCCGAGCAGACGGAATTGTCCATATCGAAAATGGGTATGGCGATACAATTCAGGTCCATGGAGAGTTCCCGGGAGTCAAGAGCGTATCCCTCGGACCGCACCTTCTCCAGCTCCTGTTTGAACTTCTCCTTATCGGTAATGGTATTGGGTGTCGATGGATTAAGTTCGATCTCCGCGAGAACGGACTCCAGTACCGACTCCTCCTGGAAAGCCAGCAGTACCTTACCCAGGGACGTGCAGTGAACAGGATCGGTGCTGCCGATGGACCGGTCCAGCTTGAGGTGGGCATTGGCTTCGACCTTGTCGACGTAGAGCACTTCGTTCTGATACAGAACTGCATTGTTGATCGTCAGCCCCGTGAGCTGTGCCAGCCTGAGCATGGACGGCCGCGAGGCGTCTATGATCATTTTGCGGAAGGGAGCCGTGTTCCCGAGCTCGAAGAGCCTGAAGGTGAGATTGTAGGTCTTGTGGATCCCCTCCTCGACGTAGCCGAGCTCATCCAGGGTTGCCAGGAGACGGTGAACATTCGAACGGGTGAGTCCGAGAGTGCGGGCTATCTGTGCCGGCGACACGCTTCCAGCCGATCCGATGAGCTCGAGTATCCGGGATGCCGTTATAACTGTCGACAGCGTGCTCTTCTCGCTTTTCGTTCTTGCCATCGAGAAAACTATATAATCACATACCGAGGAGATCAAGCACAATTAGTCCAGTTCCAAAATATTACCCGCGATATCGGCAACGGCCTTCCGCTTCGACCCGATCGGGCTGCCGTACAGCAGGTAGTACTCACGTTCCCTTTCTTCGATGAAGCCCGTATCAAGAACGAGCTGCAGGGTCCCGTCCGGACCGGCGGCGGCGCGGGCGATTTCAGCGAAGCGGTTCCCCTGTCTGAGCGCAAGCACTATTCTTGTACCCGGACGGGCGCCCCGTACGTCTATGCTGCGGCTCGAAGCAGTGAGATCGAAAGGTACCGCGGTCCCTTTTTGCGGGAGACCCTTCAGATTTTTTACATACAGGATTCCTTCCTTCTGAACGATCACGGTGGAAAAATCCGGGTCCGGCACGACGATCACGGGCGAGTCTTCTGTCATTTCCATGGGCGAGTAGCGCCGGGCGGTATCGATATCGAGGAACTGCACGGTCATGCCGGACATACGCCGCACTGAAGCAGCCGCGTCCCCCGATCGATCACTCAGCGAGATCCGCAGGTAATACATGTCCGGGTCAAGATACAGGGGGAGCTCCTCGAGATCGTAGGTCCGCCCCTTTTGCAGCAGCCCGGCATCCAGAACATACTTCGGGGCTACATCCATCCTGCTGGCGCTGACTATCCATTTTCCCGTGGAAGAGATCAGACGCAGCGTCCGGTCCCGCCCCGTGTCGAGCTGATCGAGGCGCCATACCCCTCCAGACGTCCTGTACCAGAGGTAGACGGCCCCGCCTCCGATATCCACCCGGACCGCCGCGGAAGGATCGTCGAGCCGATAGGTGCGTTCCACCCGCTCCATGTCCGTGAAGCCGACCCTCTCTTCGATCCAGCCTCCCATGCCGTCCCGGTAGAAAAAAGTCGGTCCACTCCCGTCCTCCGGCGCCATGTTCGGCGAGATGGCGAACTCCCCGTTCGAAAGGATGCGTACCCCCTCCCCGCTTCCGTCCGGTCTGCGCAGGTAGATCCATTCATTGCTGCGGAAGCTGTCCTTCACCAGGGAACCGTCGCTGCGGATTATTTTTCCCACCAGGACGGGCCCGTTCCGCTCTTCCGTGGTATCTCTCTGAAAAAAGTTGTTCCAGTTCACCGGTTCGGCCAGGACGTCGGTAATCCTTCTGCGGTCTTCCTCTTCGAGCTGGACCAGACGGGTTCGTTCGCGCGGGTAGTTGACGATGTGGAAGGGATCGACGAAATGGACGGTGGCCTGGGGATCGTAGCTTATCCAGCCGGTATCC
>JBNGED010000129.1:6399-6655 GCA_049975605.1 Sediminispirochaetaceae bacterium
AACCTCCACATGGGCGTGATAACCGCCGGACCCCTCCTGTCCGTAGCCCCACATGTGACCGGGCGGAATGTAGGAATCCACTACCTTCGCGGGGATTCCGATGGTCCGCAGCATGAGGGCGGCGGCGTTCGCATAGCCTTCGCAGTAGGCCTTGCCGGTCCTCAGTACATCCGCTGGATTGCTCGAGGACTGCAGCGAATAGCTGACGGTACTGCGGATGTACTGCATGACCATCTCGACCGCCTCATGCTGGTAG
>JBNGED010000130.1:0-2377 GCA_049975605.1 Sediminispirochaetaceae bacterium
ACATCGGGACAAAGTCGCTTACGAACACTTGGGACAATATCGCTTACGAACCACTCACCCGGGAAGACTCTTCAAAAAAATATTGACAAAACGAAAAAACCATGTCATAATACTAACGTGTTACAAAATATAAACACACGTTCAAATAGCGAAAAAAAATCCTACGTGCTGGCAACGACTGTCATCAAGGCTTTCCATATGCTGGAGTATATCGGAAATAATCAGCCGGTTCATCCTATGGATATTGCGAAGGCTCTGGGATTCAGCCGGGCGAACGTGCATCGGCTGCTGGCGACTTTTATGGAGATCGGCTATGTGGAGAAGGAAGAGGACGGCTACGGTCTTACTTTCAAGCTGTTCAAGCTGGGGAGTTCCGTCCCTCTGAGCCGGGATCTGCGGGATGTCGCCAAGCCGGTGATGATAGATCTGATGAAGGTCGCCGAAGAGAATATCTATTTGAACGTTCTCGTGGAAAACATGGTAATCGCCATCGATGAAGTGAAGAGTTCGCACCATCTGACGGTCAATCCGGATGTCACCTACTCTTACCCCGTGCACTCATGTGCGTCCGGGAAGGTCCTGATGTCCGGTATGCCGACGGAGCAGCGCAGGGATTTCGTCGACACTCTGCCGATGACTGCCAGGACGCCGGTGACCATCGTCGACCGGGATGTTCTTCTCGATTCAATAACTGAGGCTGAAATGAACGGATATGCCCTTGAAATAAGGGAGTGGAGCGATGACCTGAATGCGATGGCGGCGGGAATCTATGATTACCGTCAGCAGATCGTAGCGACCATTTCGATCTCCGGTCCGGCCATGCGTCTCACCGATGAGCGTCTCCGGAGCCTGCAGAAGCCGCTGCTTGATGCAGCCGCGAGAATATCCGAGAAGCTGGGTCAGACCAGTAGTTTTTAGTAAAAACCTCTCGAAGGGTTCTACCGCTGAGAGAATTGGTTATATGCAACTTTCAGGAGGTAATTGATGATCAGTGAACAGGAATTGGCACAACTTTCATTCGAAGGAGCACCGAATATCAAGGTGACCCCTCCGGGACCTGCGTCCCGGGAGATTCTTTCATATCAGAATGAACATGAAAGCTCGGTAGTGAGTTACTCGAAGGGCATGCCCATGGCCCTCAAGCGGGGCAGAGGCGCGACCCTCGAAGACGTCGACGGCAACATCTATATCGATATGTTCGGCGGCGCGGGAGTCATGGCCGTCGGCCACGGACATCCGGAGGTGCTGAAGGCGGCCCATGAGCAGATCGACGAGGTGACCCATACTCTCGACATTCCAACTCCCACCAGGAAGAAGATGGTGGAGGTGCTGCAGGGTCTCCTGCCGAAGGAATTGAACAGGGTCTTCTTCGGCGGACCGACCGGATCTGACGCGGTGGAGCAGGCGATCAAGCTGGCCCGCTACAACACCGGACGCAACGGTATTATCGCCTTCGAAGGGGCGTACCACGGGATGACCGGTATCTCCCTGGCGTTGACCTGCGACGCCCATCACCGCGAGGGGATCGGACAGCTGGCCCCGGGGATGCAGTTCATTCCCTATCCCTACACCTACCGCAATCCCTTCGGGTGCCCGGACGATCAGGTTGATCTGCAGGCGGCGGAGAACCTGGACCGGGTGCTCAGCGACAGCCACTCCGGCTTCCTGAAGCCGGCGGCGGTGATCCTCGAGTCGGTGCAGGGCGAAGGCGGGACGATCATTCCCACCGCGCGGTTCATGCAGCGGGTGAGGGAGATCTGCGACAAGCACGACGTGCTGATGATCTGCGACGAGATACAGGCCGGACTCGGACGGACGGGCAAGATGTTCGCCTTCGAGCACTTCGGAATCGTGCCGGACATCGTCACCATGAGCAAGGCCCTCGGCGGGGTGGGATTCCCGATTTCAGCGATCGCATACAAGGAGAAGCTGAACACCTGGCCGGCAGGCAAATCCATCGGGACCTTCCGGGGCAACATGATCGCCTATGCCGCAGGCGCCAAGGCGCTGAGCTGGATGGCCGAGAACGAGATTCCAGAGCGGGCCCTGGAGCTGGGCAAGAAGGCTATGGTTCCGCTGAAGAAGCTGGAAGCCGAGAGCAACATCGTCGGCGAAGTGCGGGGACTCGGTCTGATGATCGCCATTGAAATGGTCAAGGACAGCGAGAGCAAAGAGCCGGCTTCCGACTACGCCAAGATGGTCCGCAAATACGGCCATCAGCGTGGCGTGATGATCGAAGTCGGAGGACACCACGGCAACGTGGCCCGTCTGCTGCCGCCGCTTGTGATCACCGAGGAGTACCTGATGAAGGGTATCGAGATCCTCAGCGGAGTGATCCGGGAGATCGAAGCGGGCAAGCTGAAATAGGGCCGGCTGG
>JBNGED010000130.1:2477-6635 GCA_049975605.1 Sediminispirochaetaceae bacterium
CTCAGCGGAGTGATCCGGGAGATCGAAGCGGGCAAGCTGAAATAGGGCCGGCTGGCCTGAAGGCAAGATCGTGCGCGCCGCTGCCGACTGCCGCGCAGCGCGCACGCATTGACGAAGGAGATAAACACATGGGTAAGAAGGATACATATAACGTTGCAGTGGTCGGTGCGATGGGGATCGTCGGCACCGAAATGATGAAGACCCTCGAGAGGCGCAAGTTCCCGGTGGCGATGTTCCGCCCCCTGGATGTAGCGGCCAATGAAGGCAAAGAGGTGATCTTCAACGGCAAGTCACATACGGTCCTGGAGGCGAAATTCGAGAACTTCAAGGACATCGACATAGCGATATTTTCGGCAGGGGGAGAGGCGAGCAAACAGCTGGCCCCCGAGGCCGTGAAGCAGGGTGCGGTCGTCGTTGACAACAGCAGCCAGTGGCGGATGGACCCCGAGTGCCCTCTCGTGGTCCCGGAGGTGAATCCCGAGGACCTGGACTGGCACAAAGGCATCATCGCCAATCCCAACTGTTCGACGATTCAGATGGTCGTCGCGCTGAAGCCGCTGCACGATTACGCATCGATAAAACGGGTGGTCGTCTCCACCTATCAGGCGGTTTCGGGGTCGGGCAAGAAAGCCTTCGACGGACTGAGGGCTGAAGCGGAGGAATACCTGCGGAACGGCAGCCTGAAGGAACCGAAGGCTTATAGAACCCAGATTGCTTTCAACTGTCTGCCCCACATCGACGTGTTCCAGGACGGCGGCTACACCAAGGAAGAGTACAAGATGGTCAACGAGACCAATAAGATCCTGGATAAAAAAATCAGCGTGACCGCCACCTGCGTGCGGGTGCCGGTGTGGTACGGCCACTCGGAGTCGGTGAATATCGAGACAGAGCGGAAGGTAAGCCGGGAAAAGGCTATGGAGCTGCTGGCAAACGCCCGCAGTCTGAAGCTGATCGATGATGTGGACAACGAAGTCTACCCGACGCCGCTGATGAGCAACGACGAAGACCTGACCATGGTAGGCCGGGTCCGCGAGGACTACACCGTGGACAAGGGGCTCAATCTGTGGGTGGTGTCGAACAATATCCGCAAGGGGGCCGCCCTCAACGCGGTGCAGATCGCGGAAGCGCTTCTGGAAAGGAACCTGATATAGGGATCTATCGTATGAGTATTAAGGACCGGATAGCCGAGCTGAAGGATGAGTTGATCGAACTGAGAAGGGACTTTCACATGCATCCCGAGCTCGGCTTCCAGGAGCACAGAACGGCTGAGAAGGTCGAGGGGTATCTCAAAGATATAGGCCTCGTGCCCAGGAGGGTTGCGGAGACCGGCGTCGTCGCAGTACTCGAAGGGACGAATCCCGGCCCGATGCTGCTCCTTCGGGCGGATATGGACGCGCTTCCGATCGAAGAGGAGAACGATGTCCCCTACGTATCCCGGAACCCGGGCTGCATGCATGCCTGCGGCCATGATGCCCACACTGCCATGCTTCTGGTTGCCGCCAGGGTGCTGGTTGAGCACAGGAGCGAGATTCCGGGGAAAATTCTCTTCCTCTTCCAGCCCAATGAGGAGGTCGCCGGGGCGGAGATCATGGTCGAACAGGGAGCGATAGACGATCCCAGACCGGACGCCGCCATGGCCCTCCATATCTGGACCCCGCTGCCGAGCGGTACCATAGGAGTGCAGGCCGGGGCGGTCATGGCTACCATGGACGTGTTCAGGATTACCGTAAAGGGCCGCGGCGGCCACACGGGGTATCCCGAAAGCGCCAGAGATCCGATCATTGCCGCCGCCGATATCGTTCAGTCCGTCCAGACGATCCAGACCCGCCGGATAAGCCTCATGAAGCCGACGGTCATTATGTTCGGGAAAATCGCCGGCGGGACGAAGAACAACATCATTCCGGATGAAGTCGTACTCGAAGGAACGATGCGTTACCTCTATGAAGGCGACCCGGACAGTGAAGACAATCCGCCCGTACTCCTGAGACAGATTGCCGAAGGCGTCTGCGCCACCCACGGCTGCGCCTGCGACATCAGCATTGAGCGGGAGAACACGGCGGTCGTCAATGATCCCGATATGGTGCGGCTGGCCCGGGAGACGGCGGTGAAGATCCTTGGAGACCAGCAGAAAGTCGTGGAACACGCCTCCATGGCGGGAGAAGATTTTTCGGCATTTACTTCACGTATGCCGGGGGTATTCACGTTCCTGGGGACGGCGGACGCCGAGAAGCAGACCGATTACCCCCATCACAATCCGCGATTCAACATAGATGAAGATGTCCTTCCTACGGGGGTCGAATTCCTCGTGGAAGGAGCGCTGACCTATTTTTCAAAAAGCAGGAAAAGGAGGTGAACGGCAGAAAAAAAGCAATGTAAACAACGTAGGCTATTTTACCTGAAGAATAATTTATATAGGAGGTACAGGTAACATGGGAAAAAAATTAGTAGTCATGATGGTACTGCTTGCATTTGTGCTGGCAGTGAGCGGAGTATTTGCCGGCGGCGAACAGGAAGCTGCTGGAGCATCCGGCAAGGTCATCAAGGCCAAACTCGCTTCCGAAGAGATCGAAGGCGATTTCATGACGGTGTGGGCGGAGAATTTCGCCGATTACATGCGGGAAGAGACCGACGGTCAGTTCGACCTGACCGTATATCCGTATGGAACTCTCGGCGACACCCGTGACATCAATGAGCTGGCGCAGATCGGCGTGGTAGAGTTCGTCTTTACCGACTTCGCATGGATCAGCGCATTCGTCCCGGAGGTCCAGGTGCTCTCTCTGCACTACATCTGGCCGAAGGAAAAAATGCCCGAGGTTCTCGAATGGGTCGTCACCAACGGTGACATCATGCCCTTCATGGAAGAGGCCTTCCGCAAGAACGGTCTGGTCCCCCTCGGGATCATGTACGAAGGCTGGCAGTGGCTCACTTCCAAAGAGAAAGCGGTCACCTACGAAGACCTGGCGGGACTCAAGGTCCGTGTCATGGGTTCCAAGCTCCTGGTCGAAGACCACCGGGCATACGGCATGAGCCCGACCCCGATGAGCTACGGTGAAGTCTACAGCGCTCTGCAGACCGGTCTGATCGACGCACAGATCAATCCGCTGTTTGCCGACTACAGCATGAAGTTCTACGAAGTCACCAACTACTTCACCCAGATGTGGGCTGAGCCCTTCCTCGGTATCCCGACTGTCAACATGCAGTTCTACGACGGCCTGCCGGAGGACATCCAGAAGATGATGAAGGATTACTGGCAGAGCCACATTCTCGAGGCCGCCGAATGGATCGACGCCCGCAACGCAAGCGACCGGGCCAAGATCGAAGAGGAAAAGCCCGAGATCGTGTGGACCGAATGGGGTGATGAGGACATCGCCAAGGCGAAGGCAGCCGCGGAGAGCGTCTGGGAAGACGTGTATCCCGGGATCGCCGGAGAAGGCGCGGTCGAAGCCCTCGAAATTCTGCTGAAAGACATCGAGAACGCGAAAGCGGCTCTGGGTGTTAAGTAACAGTTTCATTGGATGACCCGGGATTCCCCGGGTCATCCTCTTTTACTCACAAAGGTGATTTTATGAGTGAACAATCAGAATCAAGGGAAACGGGGGGCCCCCTCCAGGCAGTCGGCAAAGCCCTGGGGCGGACGGTGGACTTTATCGAAGTCACGGTCCTGGCATCGGGCACAGCGGCCCTGGCGGTCCTGCTGATCGCGAACGTGATTGCCCGCTCCTTTTTCCAGAGTATCTATTACGCCGAAGAGGTGGCCAAGTTCCTCATCATTCTTATTACGATGGTGGGAGTCAGCTACGCCGCCCGTAAGGCACGGCATATCAGGATGGCTGCCTTCCTTGACCTCATGCCGGCGAAACTGGAGAAGATATTCATCTTTTTCATTTCAGCCGTCAATGCGGTCGTTCTGTTCGCCATGGCAAAGTACAGCTTTGACTACATGGCTCAAATGAGGATCCTTGGTCAGAAAACATCAGCATTGCAGGTTCCTTTCTGGACCTTCATGATTATCGTCCCAATCGGCTTTGCATCGGCGGGAATACATTACCTGCGGACAATTCTCAAGAACATCAAGGAGAAGGATGTGTGGTTGTCTCCGGAACAGCAGAGCGAGTATGAAGATGAAGGGATGATAGGCTACTAGCGGAAGAGGAGGAG
>JBNGED010000131.1:0-6624 GCA_049975605.1 Sediminispirochaetaceae bacterium
AATGCGGTCCGCGCACTGTACGGGGACAAATTCCTCGCCGACAGTCCCCGCCGCTACAGCAGCAAGTCGAGCAGCGCTCAGGAGGCCCACGAGGCAATCCGCCCGGCCGGGGAAGTGTTCAAGCATCCCGACGAGACCGGGCTCCAGGGGAGGGAGAAGGCCCTCTATTCGCTGATCTGGAAGCGGACCCTTGCCAGCCAGATGGCGGAGGCGCAGAAGGTTTCGACCACAGCCAAGATCTCAGCCGGGCGGGCCGGATTTACCGCCACCGGAACGAGAATCGCATTCTCCGGATTCATCAGAGTCTACGTCGAAGGGAAGGACGATCCCGAGGCGGCGCTGGACGACAAGGAGACCTTCCTTCCTCCGCTGGAGGAGGGGGAGACGCTCGATCCGGTGAAGCTCGATCCTCTGTATCACGAGACGAAGCCGCCGGCACGCTACACCGAAGCTACTCTGGTGAAGACCCTCGAGAACATGGCCATCGGCCGTCCTTCGACATACGCGACTATTATTAATACACTCTTCGAACGGCAGTACGTCAGGAAGCAGGGCAATGCCCTCGTGCCGACCTTTACCGGGTTCGCGGTAGTACAGCTCCTGGAGACCCATTTCCACTATCTGATTCAATACGATTTCACGTCGGACATGGAATCGGCCCTGGATGAGATAGCTGTAGGGAAGATCGACAGGACCGAATACCTCAGGGATTTCTACCTGGGAGATCATGGTCTGGAAAAAAAGGTGGAAGAGCGGGCAAAATTGATATCCCCTGAAGAGTCCCGGACCATCAAGCTGCCCCACATTTCGATCGTCGACGGTATCAAGGTGGGAAAATACGGGCCCTACGTGGTCTACCGGAACGGGGAAGAGGGTCCGGTTCACGCCTCGATTCCCGAAGATATTGCTCCGGCCGATCTGACGGAGGAGGAAGTCAGGCAGATCATCGAGATCCAGAGGAATGGTCCCGAGCCGCTCGGTACGGACCCGCAGACCGGCAAAGCGGTCTACTGCCTCACCGGCAGGTACGGCCCTTACTACCAGCTAGGCGAAGTCACGGAAGACACTCCGAAACCCAAACGGGCGGCCCTGGCGAAGGGTATGAAGCCCGCCGATGCGAGCCTCGAAGACGCTCTCAAGCAGCTCAGTCTTCCCCGGACGGTGGGCGTACACCCCGAGAGCGGGAGAGAGATCGTGGCGGGCAAGGGACGTTTCGGGCCCTTCGTCGTCCATGACGGGGACTTCCGGTCCCTCAAGTCCGAGGAACAGCTCTTTTCCATTTCCCTGGATGAGGCCCTGGAGATTTTTTCCCAGCCCAAGAAGGGGCGGGCGAACTCGCAGGTCCTGCGGGACTTCGGCCGCGATGAGGTCCTGGGGAAGAAACTCGCCGTCTACAGTGGGAGATACGGACCCTACATCAAGGCCGGAACGAAGAATGTCGCCCTCCCGAAGGAGAAGAAGGAGCAGGAGGCGATAGAGAAGCTCACGGTTGAAGAGGTCCGGGAAATTATCAAACAGCACCAGAGCAGAAAAAAGAAGTGAGTGGTGCGAAGCCCGGGGATGGCGTCTGACCGGTTATATACGGACCTCTTATATGTGCGCCTTGAGCCAGGAGGTCACCAGGTTGAATACCTCTTTCTTGCCGGGTTCGTTATGGATCTCGTGATACATACCCTCGAATACATGCCGCGTTTTATCCTCTGAAGATACGAGTCGGTATAGAACCTCGCTGTTGTACGGGATGACCGTTTGATCGTCCCCTCCGTGCATGATCAGCACGGGCAGGGATAGAGACTTCAGGGCGGCATCGGAGAGGAGTTCTTCAGCCCGGAGGAACTGATATCCCAGACGTATCTTCATCTTCCCGCTGTAGACCAGGGGGTCCTGAATATAAGCCTCGACTACATGGGGGTCCCGTGACAGCAGATAGGGATCGAAAGGCAGATACTGCATGCCGGGTACGATCCTGCTCAGGATTCTGGCCATCGTGCGGTCGAAGCTGCTGCTCTGGGCGCCGGGGCGGACAATGGGGCCGGAAAGCAGGAGGCCCTTCAGTCGCGGCTGGTGCTGGATAGCGTACAGCAGGGAAATGGCGCCCCCCATGCTGTGACCGTAGAGAAACAGGGGTGCCGGGCTCCCGGCAGTGACTATACTTGATATGAATAGATCGGTGTCTTCGATGAATAATTCGAATCGGGGTACGTCGGCACGTTTGCCTTCGGACTGTCCGTGACCGTAGTGATCGTGGGCCCAGACATCGAAGCCGGCCGCATTGAGTACAGCTGCTATCTCGGCGAAACGGTCGCCGTGCTCCGCGTAACCGTGTGCAATAACAACGGTACCCGAAGCTTTACCGCTCAGTGTCCAGCCGCGGTAGTAGCGTTTGGTTCCGTCATTCCCGGTGAAGAATCCTGTCTCCATTTTTTAGCTCCTCCTGCCTGATTTTATACCGATTGGGCCTGTTTTTACAGCAAATTTATAATTAATATTGCTCTTCATACATAGTACCTCATAATTATATTATTATTGAACTTATTGCTCGGAATATCTATTTAAAATGTATCAATTTAATTAGATTCCTAATAACTTCTACTCTAATCTATAAAATATCTTAAATTTTATGATAAATGGTCTAATATAATTAAAATATTGTTATGTAGTGATTTAATTGCCGTAATCATCTTGACTTTCTTCAGGAAATTTTATACTATTGAATCAATCTTGCTTTACATCACTATATAAATTATTAGAGTTGATAGATATATAACTATAAGAGGGAAACAGATGGAGGACAATATTACAATCAAGGTCGAGAATTTGTTCAAAATTTTCGGACCGAATCCCAAGAAGGCCTTCCCGATGATCGAGGAAGGAAAAGACCGCGGTGAAATACTGGCGAAGACCGGTAACGTGGTCGCCGTCCGCGGTGTGAGCTTCGAAATCAAGAAGAAGGAGACCTTCGTAATAATGGGACTCTCCGGGAGCGGTAAATCCACGTTGATCAGATGTATCAATCGTTTGATCGAACCGACCGACGGAGAGATATTCGTAAACGGAAAGGATGTTACCAAAATTGACAAGGAACAGCTGCGTGAGATGCGCCGCTACACCCTTTCGATGGTTTTCCAGCATTTCGGGCTGCTGCCTCACAGAAGCGTAGTGAATAACGTCGAATTCGGACTCGAAATCAGCGGTATGGAGAAAGGGGAACGGAACAAGAAGGCCATGGCGGCGATCGAGCTGGTGGGGCTGAAGGGCTATGAAAACAGCATGCCGGATGAACTTTCCGGCGGTATGCAGCAGCGTGTCGGTCTGGCACGGGCCCTGGCCAATGATCCGGAGGTACTCCTCATGGATGAAGCATTCAGCGCTCTCGACCCGCTGATCCGGAACCAGATGCAGGACGAGCTGATCGAACTGCAGGCCAAGATGCACAAGACCATCGTTTTCATCACCCACGACCTCGATGAGGCCCTCAAGCTCGGCGACCGTATTCTCATTCTAGGTCCCGACGGCACCGCGCGGCAGCTCGGTACTCCGGAGGAGATCCTTTCGGACCCGGCTGATGAGTATGTAGCGAAGTTCGTCGAGAAGGTCGACAAGACCAAGGTCATCACTGTTTCGAGTATCATGCGCAGGCCGCCGGTGGTCACTGTCCCGAAGGACGGACCCGGTACCGCCAGCCGGACTATGGAGAAGCACGGAATATCAAGTATTTTCGTGGTGGATTCAGACCGGTATCTGAAAGGTCTGGTCCGTATCGATGATACGGTCAAGCTCCACAAGAAGAAGGAAAAGGACCTGGAACCAATTCTGATTCAGGACCTCTACACCGCCTACGAGGATACGCCGGTGTCCGATCTGCTCGGAACCGCCCTGGCCACCAAATACCCGATTGCCGTAATCGACAAGGACTACAAGTTCAAGGGTATCGTTGATCGAGCAGCCATTATCAATGAGGTAAATGACGATACAGAGGATCTGGAATCACCCATGCACTTTCGGGAGATGGAAGAGAACATCAGTAATGGTGATTCGGAGCAAGAGGGAGATAAATAATGGATAGTGTAACTTTACATAAAATATTTGATATCGGCGGGGTTTTCGAAAGCGTCATCGATTGGCTTACGGAAAATTTCGAGATCATATTCGACTTCATTGCCGATGTAATCGATGCACTGCTGACAGGGTTCTTTAACCTTCTCATTTTTCCCCATCCATTCATCATGATCGTGCTGTTCACCGCCCTGGCATGGTGGATCGCCAAGAGGGGAGTGGGAATCTTTACTTTGGTGGGATTTTTCCTGATTTATGCGATGAACCTGTGGGAAGCGACCATGGAGACCTTCGCACTGGTTCTCACATCGGTCATTATCGCGATTTTTATCGCAATTCCCATCGGCATCTGGGCATCGAAGAAGGACACGGTGGAGGCCATAGTAAGACCGATACTGGACTTCATGCAGACCCTGCCGGCCTTTGTATATCTGATCCCGGCGGTCCTGTTTTTCCGTCTGGGAGCTGTTCCCGGCGTTGTGGCGACCCTGATCTTTTCCATGCCGCCGGCAGTGCGGTTGACGAACCTGGGTATACGACAGGTACCGAAGGAGATCAAGGAAGCATCCGTATCCTTCGGCGCCACAGGAAGTCAGATACTGCTGAAGGCCGAGCTGCCGGTAGCCCTGCCGACCATTATGGCAGGCGTGAACCAGACCATTATGCTGGCTCTTTCGATGGTAGTCATCGCCGGAATGATTGGAGCCGGCGGTCTCGGGAACGAGGTGCTCAAGGGTATTACCCAGCTCAAGATCGATCTGGGCTTCGAGAGCGGAATCGCGATCGTGATCCTGGCAATTTTTCTTGACCGGGTGACCCAGGCACTGGGTGTCGCCACCCAGAAACAGTAGGAGATATTCCAGAGCAGTATGGATGCGCGGACCGCTATGTGCTCCGCCGCACTATACTCTCCGGTTTGAAATACGAAAATACAATTTTATAGGAGGACATATGAAAATTGTGAAAAAACTTATTGCAGCTTCCGTCATTTTGATGATTGCCACTACCGTGGTTATCGCGGAAGGACAGCAGGAATCAGGTTCGGCTGAAGCCCAGAAGACCGCCAACCTGGTGTATGTAAACTGGGCGGAAGGCGTTGCCTATACCCATCTCGCGAAAGTTGTACTCGAAGACCAGATGGGATATGAAGTAGAAATAACTGCTGCAGACGTTGCGCCTGCATATACTTCCATTGCACAGGGCGACATGGATGCGTTCATGGAAACCTGGCTTCCTGTACTTCACAAGGACTATGTAGAGAAGTATCAGGACGACATTATCGATCTCGGTCACGTGTACGAAGGAACGCAGAGCGGTCTGGTTATTCCGGATTATATGGAGATCAAGACCATTTCTGAGATCGACGCCATCGCCAAGGAGCTAGACGGCAGGATCACCGGTATCGACGCCGGTGCAGGAGTCATGAAGACTACCGAAAGCCTGATAGAATCCTATGGACTGAATGTAAAGCTTATGGCTTCCAGCGGTCCCGCTATGACGGCGGCCCTCAAGGATGCCTATGAGAACAAGGAACCCATCGTTGTGACCGGATGGAGACCTCACTGGATGTTCGGTAAGTGGGACCTTCGGTTCCTCGAACAGGACCAGGAACAGGTCTGGGGCGTGGGTAATATCCACATCATGGCCCGCAAGGACCTCAGGGAAGACAAACCTGAGCTGGCACAGTTCCTCAGCAACTTCTTCTTCACCGACGCCGAACTCGGAAGTCTGATGGTGGCCATCGAAGAGTCCGACGAGGACATCGAAGATGTAGCACGTCAATGGATGAACGACAACATGGATGTTGTCGAGAAGTGGATTCCGTAAGGAAGACTTAGTGTGGTAGAACTACCGCCCCGCCTCCGGGTGAGGCGGTTTTTTTTAGCCGATCAGTTCGATCTGCAGGTTGTAGTAGGCGCCGATGAAGCCGGCGGCCGACCATGCCTGGTATCGTTTGCCCATGGGCCGGCCGGTTTTTCCATGGACCCACTCGTTGAACTCCCAGTCCTTCTCGATGCCCTGCTGGTTGACGAGGGCAAGGCGGTAGAGCTCCTGCTGGGCGAGATCTCTAAGACCCAGACGGTTGATAAACATTACCCAGTAGGCGCCGATAAAGGGCCAGACACCGCCGTTGTGGTAGTGATCGGGAAGGTTGAGGAGGTTGACCGTGTAGTAAGTACGCCAGTGGGGATCTCCCGAGAGGACCGGCGGGTAGAGATTGACTACCGGAGCCGGTTCGTTCACCCCGACCCCCCACATGAAGTTGAAGGCCATCTTGGCGTGCTCCATACTCAGAACGTTGAACAGGGCCGCAAGAATATTCCCGTAGACATCGCATCTCCAGTCGAAGTTGAAGGGAGTGATCTCCGCCAGCAGATAATGGGTGTCGCCGAGGGTGTACTGCTGTTCTGAAAAGCTGCGGACCTGTTCACTGTGAATGGAGGGCCAGAATTTTCGGTTGATGGTCTCCTTGATGGTCTGGGCCAGCCGGAGCCGGTACCCGGCCAGGGTGAAATCGCCTGCGAGTTCGGCCAGCCGTCCGCTGGTCAGGTTGGCATAGTACCACAG
>JBNGED010000132.1:0-6601 GCA_049975605.1 Sediminispirochaetaceae bacterium
CCGGACCCTCGAGATGGAGGGGTACTACAAGGAGGGCAGGGGCTCATACATCGAGCTCACCGGCCCGGCCCGCTCCCGGGGGATCCGCTTCCTGGAGCTGGACGACGCCCTCTACATGTTCAACCCCCGTTCCAACTCCCGCCGCGCCATCCGGCTCTCGCCTAAGGCCTCCTTCCAGGGGACCGTCTTTTCCAACAACGACGTGAGCGACCCGGACTACAGCGCCAATTACGACTCCCGCATCGAAGGCACCCTGCGCATCGATCATCCCCATCTCGGTTCCGTGGAAGTGATCAAGCTGATTGCGGAAGCAAAGAGACCGACGGCCCCGTATGACAAACTGATCATGTACATCCTGCCCGAGACGTACATTCCGGTCAGGATCGACTACTTCGCCAAATCCGGCCTGCACTTCAAGGAGATGGAGCTCTACGACATCCGCGAGATGGCCGGCCGGCCGCGGCCGACTACCTGGAAGATGCGTTCACTGGAGCAGCAGGACACATATTCGATCGTTATACTCGAGAACATGGAGCTGCAGGACATTCCCGACAGCCAGTTCACCCGCCAGCGGCTCACAAGGTAGGAGATTTATACAAACAGGAGCTTTGTATGGGAAAGTGGAAAAAATTCGGAGCGCTGAAATATAACCCCACCCGTTGGCTGGTTATATACATGACAATCATGGTGATAACCGGCGCGGTCTCCCTGCAGGCCCTCGAGATGGAGACCTACGGCTCTCTCGAACTCGACAGCGGCATTGCCGGGTCCGGCGGCACCGCCTCAGCGGCCGCCGAAGGACTGATCGACGCCAATCACCGGCTCTCCCTCTCCGAGGCGGAGTTCTACATCCACCATGAGGCCGAGGCCGGCTATGACAGTGAAGTGGAATACACCATTCACGAGGCCTACCTGGTCCTCTTCCGGGATTGGGGGAACCTCACCTTCGGCCGGCAGCGAATCCCCTGGGGGACCGGCATCTTCTTTTCCCCTACCGACGCGCTCCACCCGGTGTCCCTGACCGGCGAAGCGGAGACCGGCTTCGACGGCCTGTCGGGGACCGTACTGCTCCCCGCCGACATCACCGTAGCAGCTGCCGTGAGTCTCTCGCCTGCTCTGGACTACGCCGAAGCGGCAGCCGATCCGGCTGCCGAAGAGCTCGGCGAGCGGGTCAGAGGGGCCCTCTCGGTCAGCGGCTACGCCGGCACACTCGACTGGCGGACCACCATGGTCTACCAGTGGCAGCGGGTCTTCCGGCCGGGAATCAGCCTGTCGGCGGACCTGTCGGGATTTATCATCAGTCTCGAGGGGGCACTGGAGCTTCACAATTCACTCGACTACATCCCGGGAACGGAGACGCCGGAGCTCTGGGACCCCTACCCCCTCGCCGGCGTGGGCATCGAAAAGAGCTGGTTCGGCATGTCCGACACTTTTACCATCATCGCCGAATACCTCTTCGACGGACGCGGCTATACCGAAGAGCAGGCGGCGGCTTTTTTCAGTCTGCCCCCGGGCCTGGAGGACTTTGCTGACTCTCCCGCTCTCGGCCGGCACTATCTGAACGCAAGTATCGAGTACAACCATGATGAGAAAATAAGGACCGAACACGGGGTCCTGCTCAACCTGCAGGATGCCAGCGGGACGGTATTCCACGGCATTACCTATGCCGTCGGGTCGGGGGTCGACTTCCGCCTCGAGGGGAGCTGGAGCTTCGGCGATGAAGAACGAAGCGAATTCGGGCTCTATTCACAGCTGGCGGTACAGGACGACGGGATTCCGGATGAGCTGGCGGAGTACGCGGTCAGCGCCTCCGTGGAGATCCATTTTTAGAAAGGGAGGAAACATGCAACTGGTAACTGTTGAGGGAGTCAAAAAGGACTACACCCTCGGAAAGACGACCATTCACGCTCTGCGGGGATTGGATTTCTCGGTTGAGACCGGCGAGTTTCTCTCCATCGTAGGGCCCTCCGGCTGCGGTAAGACCACCCTGCTCAACCTGATCGGCTGTATCGACACCCCCACCGCGGGGAGGATCACCTTCGAAGGAACCGACGTGGCCGGGCTCAACGACAACGAGGAAGCGGACATGCGGCTGCACAAGATCGGCTTTATCTTCCAGTCCTTCAACCTCATTCCGGTCCTGACGGTCATGGAAAATGTGGCCTTCCCCATGATTCTCACCGGCACCCCGAAGGAACAGCGCAGACGGCGGGCGGAGGAACTGCTCGAAGCCGTGGAACTCTCCGAATACGCGAGTCATAAGCCGGACGAACTGTCCGGGGGACAGCGTCAGCGGGTTGCCATCGCACGGGCCCTGGTCCACAATCCCAGGCTGGTTATCGCCGACGAACCGACGGCCAACCTGGACAGCGAGACCAGCCGGACCGTCATGTCGATTATGCAGCGGCTCAATGAGCGGGAGAAGGTCACCTTCATTTTCTCCACCCACAATCCCCTGGTCATCGATTATGCCCACCGGATCATCGAACTGCAGGACGGTCTCATCAAGGCGGTCAGGGAGGGAGAACGGGTATGATTTTCCTGAAGATCGCCCTCCTCAATCTGACATCCCACTACAAGCGCACCATCCTGATCATCTTCGCCGTGATGATCTCGGTCTTCGTGCTGGAGTCCATTTCGGGAATGATGGAGGGATTGCGGCACAGTTTTTTCCAGAGCCTGATGCAGGAGAGCGGCCACATCCAGATCCACGAAGAGGGATGGGAGGACCGGCTGGAGCAGCTGACCCTAGACTACCGGATCGAACAGCCCGACCGCCTCATCTCGGACCTCGCCGGCGCCTATGAAGAGATCGTCCGGGCGGAGAAGCTGCTGAGCTTCGGGGCCCTCCTCATCAATGGGGAAAAAAATCTTGCCATCATGGGCCAGGGAGTCGAACCCGACACGGCCTTCTTCGGGTCGGTCCAGGAGGGAATCGTCGAGGGTGATTTTTTCCACGGGACCAGGTCGGAGAAAAAATCACACGGCGCGGTCCTGTCCCGCCGGATCTGCGAACTGCTCGATCTCTCCCTGGGGGACGGAGTCGTCGCACTGGTGGAGGACAGCGAGGGGAGCCCCTACTACCTCGAGTACCCGGTCACCGGGATATTCGAAAGCGGTTCGAAGGAGACGGATGAACAGATTTTTTTCCTCACCCACGCGGACGCCCAGGAGCTCCTGTACCTGCCGGAGGCGACCACCGAAATACGCATCACCCTCGCCGACAGGAAGGATGCCGAGACTATTGCCGCCGACATTGAACGGAGGCTGGCCGGGCAGACTGAAGGCCAGACTGAAGGCCAGACTGAAGGCCAGACTGAAGGCCAGACTGAAGGCCGGACTGAAGGCCGGACTGAAGGCCGGAGAAGCGGCGGCTCCTACGAAGTCGCCACATGGAGGGAGCTGCACGGCAGCTTCATCCTCTTCATCGAGATGTTCGACGTGATTATGCTCATTATAAATGTATTCATAATCATCGTGGCCGCGACGGTTATCACCAATGCGATCCTGATGAACGTCTTCGAACGGGTACGGGAGTACGGCACGATGCGCGCCATCGGCCTGAAAAAACGGCAGATGTTCTGGCTCGTTATGATGGAGGGCGGAGCGCAGGGTACCATCGGCAGTCTCATCGGGATGGCACTGGCAATACCGCTGGTGGTTTATCTTCAGGTCCACGGTTTTTCCTGGGGAGCCCTCTCAGAGGTGATGACGGGCAGCAGTATCTACTACTTCAGGTTCAGTCCCGTACATGCGGCGATCAATTTTATCTCGGGTATTCTGATAGCCCTGGCCGGGTCCCTCTATGCCGCGTGGGTCAACACCAGGATGGATGTCGTCGAGACTCTGCGGTTCAACTGACAGGGAGAGGAGAAACACCTATGGAACTATTCAAAGTAGCTGTAAAAAATGTTTTCCGCAACGCCCGCCGTACCGTCCTCAACGTGATCGCCCTGACCGTCGGCATCAGCATCATGGTCATCTGCATCGGCTGGGTGCGGGGTTATTTCACCGTCCTCTTCGACGGGATCATTGACTTCGACACCGGTCACATCCAGATACTGCATCCCGGGTACCAGGAGGAGTCCCGGCGGCTTCCCCTCGACTACACGGTCACCCATTATGAAGAGCTGCGGGAAAAAATCAGCGGGATAGAGGGTGTCCGGGCCGTCACCGGCAGAATCATGAGCACCGTGGAACTGAGCAACGGCCGCAGCAGCGTCCGCATGTACGCCAAAGGGATCGATCCCCGTCACGAGGACGACGTGACCGTACTGGACACGAACCTCTCCCAGGGTGAATGGCTCACACCCGGTGAAGGGGGCATTCTTCTCGGGAAGCCCCTCGCCGAGAAGCTCGAACTGGAGCCGGGGGACACGGTCTATCTCAAGGCCTGGGACCGGTACTCGGTGGAAAACTTCATCGACTCCACGGTGGTCGGGGTTTTCAACCTCGCCTACCCTGCCATCGATGAGAACGTCATCTTCATGGACCTGTATACCGCCTCCGGGCTTCTCAGTCTGGACGACGAAGTGACGCACATGGTCGTCAAGCTCGAAGGGCGGCAGGCCGTCGAAGACAGGCTGGAGTACCTTCAGACGGTCTTTCTGCCCGGGCTGCCTGAGGGACGGTATGTGTCTGTTCCGGATGAAGATGAAACGGCCGACCGGGACAGCAGCCCCGCCTATTCCGGCCATCCCGCCGCCTACCCCTGGCAGGAGTTCGCCCAGACCCTCGTATCCGCGGTGAAGTCCGACTTCGGCGGCTTCATCATGATGATCGTCGTAATATACATCCTGATTCTGCTCGGGATCCTGAACTCCATGTCAATGTCCATCCATGAACGGATCCGCGAAGTGGGGACCCTCCGGGCGATCGGCATGCGCAGGCCGAAGGTGGTGCGGATGTTTCTTGCCGAGAGCACCGTCATCGCCCTGATCGGGGCCTTCATCGGGCTTCTCATCGCCGCGATGTTCGCCCTCTATCTGACCAGGGTCGGGATAGACTTCTCCGCCTACGTGCCCGAAAACATGCCGATACCCTTCGGCGAGCACTTCACCGCCGATTACCGGTGGTACGACTTCGTGACCGGCGCCTTCCTCGGAGTTGTTACCGCGATCATGGGAGGCTATCCGCCCTCGCGGCGGGCCGCCCGCACTCCCATAACCGATGCCATGGGCAGCAGTCATTAAGAATTTGGAGAAAAAACACTTTTCATGTACTCGTGATAGGGTATATAGTAGAAAAGCGGGAAGGTGAATTCAACATGATCCATTGTTTGGTAAGGGGTCGGATCGGTTGTCGAATCACCTTCCCTTCTTTTACTATAGTAGGACTCATCACGGTAGTCAAAGAATGACTGCAATTATCAGCAAATTCTTTTCCCGACCTCCCGGCGCATAAAGTCGCATTTACTTCTAATCCACTTCTAACAAACGAAATACTAATCCCTTGATATAATTTCCGGAAAAATATGGAGGTACGGAATTTGAAAAAATGCGTCATTTCATTTCTGTTTATCAGCGTTTCCGGTATGCTGCTCATGGGTTGCATGACAGCCGGATCGGGCGGCAGCGCCCCCGTCTACTTCATGCCGCCTGACATGGCAGCCGAGCACAGCACGGCTGAAACGAAGTTCTGGTCCGGTGATGTGACCATGGAAGAGGGTGTCCGGCAGGAGGGGCTCTGGGAGATACACTACGAGCTGGAGGTTCCGGAGTTGCAGCTGCAGGAAGTTCCCATCTTTATCCCCTACCCGGTCAGGAGCGCTGCTCCGCAGTCGAACACCATCCTGGGTGGTCTCGTTACGGTAGAAAAAACAAGCTCAGGCAAGCAGATGCAGTACTGGATGGTACACATGTACACGGTCCGCTGGATGTATCCTCAGGCCAGGGTCATTGCCCACCTGAAAAACAACAGCGACAAGACAGTGGACACGTCCCGGATGCGCATCGAAGTGGAAGATGTATCCGGAGTAAAGCTGATGTCGCGCGGTATCGGCAGCTCCGTCGGTCCGCGGAATACCGTGGAAGTGGAACTGTTTTCCATTGATTTCAACGAGCTTTCCGAAGAGCTGGATGGATCGATGCCGGTTAATTTCCGCTTCGTCGACATGCCGATGGCCCTGAATCCGGATGGTACGATCAGGGAGATTTCACTGTACGAAGACTCTCTCCAGCTGACCCGGACTCCGCACACGTACATCAGTGATATGACTCTTACAGCAGTACATGTAGCCAAGGCAATGTTCGAGGAAGATACCGTCGCGCATTACCGCACCAATGTATCCCTGGGTCAGTATCACACCACCGAATATTTCGAACCTGCTCCCATCCATTTTCAGATCGATCTGACGGGAGATCCCCTCGTCGTTAACGAGCCGATCCTCTGGGATGAGGACAAGGTGCCCAACGGTTCCCCCTATGATTTCGGTAGGCCGGAACGGATTTTCGTAGACGGCATGCCGTCTACCGTAGAACCGTGGAAGGAAAAGATGTAGATATCTTGAATTGTTTATACGCCCTGTTGTTCTCGTAACAGCAGGGCTTTTTTTGCATTCAGATGCTACCCCGTATAGGATGGGGGGCGCGCTGGGACGGCC
>JBNGED010000133.1:0-3442 GCA_049975605.1 Sediminispirochaetaceae bacterium
ACCTTGCCCGGGCTACGGACCTCGCAAGACGAATGGTAACCGAATACGGCATGAGCGAAAAACTGGGACCTGTCCGGTTTGCGGCGGATACACAGACCCAATACCTCGGCGCCTCCGGGCATCTGGACAACTCAATAAGTACAACTACAGCGGCACTGGTCGAGGGAGAGACTACGCGTATAGTGCGAGAAGCTCTTGAAAAAGCTCTCCAGTTACTGAAGGCACACGACTCCTCTCTGAAGGTACTCATCCATCGCCTCTGCGAAAAGGAGACGGTCAGCGGAGAAGAGATGAAAGCGATTCTCGCTGATGAGACGCTGTCCAAAGAGAAAGAGGCTGTATCCAGCGGCGCGGCGAGTGCCGCCGCGGGATGATAAGGGATAGGACAGAATCAAATTCCTGCAGCTTCCCGGCCGGCTCTATTCCATCAACGCTACTATATCTCTGATACCGAGTGTAGCAATCCCGGAAGTGATATCGGACATAGCATACGGGAGGACCAGCTCATTATTGTGGATGAGGGCGCCGCATGAGTAAACGACATTCGGCACATATCCCTCCCGTTCATCATCGTTGGGAGTAAGAAGCGGCTTCTTCAGCCTGCCGATAACCTTCGACGGATCATCGAGATCGAGCAGAATTGCCCCTATATAGTATTGCCGCATCGGGCCTACACCGTGGGTCAACACGAGCCAGCCCTCATTAATTTCGAGAGGAGAGCCGCAGTTGCCGATCTGGACAAATTCCCAGGGATATGCTGGTTCCTGGATGAGCTGCGGTTCCTGCCAGAAATGGAGGTGATCGGAATACATTATATAGTTGTTCTCACCGTCCTGCCGTGAAAGCATGGCATATCGACCGTCGATCTTACGCGGGAAAAGAGCCATCCCCTTGTTCTGCACCGCTTTGCCGTTTAATGTAACGATGTTGAAGGTAATAAAGTCTTTTGTTTCTATCAATTGCGGCAGGATGTTCATACCGTTGTAGGCGGTGTAGGTTGCATAATAGGAAATTTCACCGTTCTCCTCAAAGAACTGTACGAACCTGGCATCTTCAATTCCGCTGATTTCATTTTCCGATACAGGAAATATTACCCGCTCGGACAGCAGGTGATTATCATGGAACTTGATCTCATAATTACTGTCGGCCAGCCATGTGATGTGGTCAATTGCTTCCCTGTATATTTTTGTTTTCTTCTCGGACAGGATAGAACCGATTCTTTCCATGAGATCCTTACGGGTGAACTCTTCATTCAATTGTGCGCACACATAGTTGACAGCTTCCTCAGAGACTTTCATTTCATACAGCTTCCGCTGGAAGAGATGGCGGTCGTAAACTGAATCAAGCTGTATTTCCGGGGTTTCTACGAATTCGCCGTCGGGGAGAAAGCTGATCGTATTGTTTTTATCAATAATGCCGCCACGGAATACAATTGATGATATGTGGCCCTCTCCGGTCGCCCGAAGACTCATGATGAATCGAAGCCCTCCGGCGGGTACATCTGTCTGATTCGGATCAGGTACAATCGAAGGATTAAAAAGCGCCGCCGATTCAACTGCGTACTCCATGGTAAAATATGCCCCGATGAGCAGCTGTTTTGTAGCACTAATCCGTTTACTGTTCGAAATATATCTCGACACCTCATTGAAGTTTCGTTCCAGTATCTGCCTTAAATTCTTGTGTCTATCGGAAAAATCAAGAAAGGTGTTCTCCAGTACTTCTTCCGCTTCGGCGGTGCTGAGCCGTAAGACACGTTCAATGACTCTCGGAATACGCTCTATCGACGGCACATGATAGCGGGTGATCACCCGGGAAGTATCCCGTACTATTTTGATATTCGTCCGGTTCATATGGGTATATTCCGCCTCAGAATCCTGTTATACACCTCTACATACTCCTCGACCATGCGGTCCGCTGTAAAATATTTCTCTACATGCTGCCGGCAGTGGTTCCTGTCGATTTTTCCTATTGCGGAAACAGCTTCTATTGCTGCATCAAGCGAGTCTACGAGAAAACCGTTCATCCCGTGAACGATAAGCTCGGGCATGCTTCCCCGATTAAAGGCGATCACCGGAGTACCGCAGGCCATTGCCTCGACTACGGACAGTCCGAAGGGTTCGTTAAAATGAATAGGATGCAGCATTGCACGTGCCCTGCCGAGCAGGCTGCTTCGCTCCGCCGGGCCGACGCTGCCTCTGTACTCAACTCTTCCCTTCTCCAGCTGCGGGAACACATGCCGTTGATAATACTCCTCATCCTGAATGATCCCCGCTATCAGCAGCTTTTTATCGCAGGCCCGGGCGATTTCAATGGCTTCTTTGGTACCTTTATCCGGGTGAATTCGCCCCAAAAAGAGCAGATAATCCTCGGGCTCCAATTCAAAATCAAACTGCTGTATATCTATGCCGTGGTGAATTGTTGCGACATAGTCCAGCTCCGGACAGCGGTCGGCGTCGCTGATTGAAACATAGAAGGTGTTCCTATTGTACTTCTTATATACCGGAAGAATTCCGGGGGAAGAAAATCCGTGTATAGTAGTCAGCACCGGTGTATCGATCAGGCCCGTGTAGGATAGCGGCAGGAAGTCGAAATTATTATGGATAATATCAAATTCACCCGCCCGCTCAAATACTTCCGCGATGTGCAGGCACTCCCATACTTTTGGAATAAGAGAGTCGTCCTCTTCATAACCCCGGGGACAAACTGAATGAAGGGTACCGGTAGTAAGAGAATCACCCGATGCGAATAGAGCGACCTCATGGCCTCTGGCCACTAATCCCTCCGTCAAAAGTGAGACTACACTCTCCCAGGGTCCGTAGTGTCTCGGCGGTGTGCGCCAGGCAATCGGCGCGAGCATTGCAATACGCATGTCTATGGAATCGCTTTCTTTAGAATTTCATCGGAATAGTGCTGTTGGAGCGTCATATGCGAGAGGAGACAGGCCAGGGTGGACTCCGCCCCTTCATTCTGATTTATGCCGTCCGCCATGAGACCGTCCCGGCAGCCGCCGGTTCTGGGGTCGTACAGCACCATATTCAGGTCATTCTGCCCGAGGAACCAGTTAAAACACATGACTGCTCTGGCGATCCACGTGCTTTCACCGGTAATATTGTATGCTGTGATGCATGCATCGACCATGGCATGGATCTCGATGGGCTGCTGATCGAAACGGGCCCTGCTGCCGGTCTGACTATACCAGCCCATATTACCAACCGGTGAGAAATGTTCATTATCGGTTTGTATTTCGACCAACCATGCAAGGGAGCGGAGCCCCGTCTCTATCATATCCCCGTTCTGCATTGACTGTCCGGACAACAACAGGGCATGGGGCAGCTTGCCGTTCGCATAATTCAAGGCTTCCTCCAGCCAGGGCCAATCCGGTTTTGAATTGCCCTTAAACTGATCAAAAAGTCTGAACGCGATGATTTCCAGAATTCTGCGC
>JBNGED010000133.1:3452-6594 GCA_049975605.1 Sediminispirochaetaceae bacterium
TGTCCCCGGAAAACTTTTGCAGGTACGCGTTCATGCCGATCAGGGAAAAAGCGAGTGCCCGGGGTGAGCGAAAATACTCGACGGCTTTTATCGCTTCGCTGAAGAGGTTCGTTGCCAGTGCCGTTTGTCCGGAATGATCAAGATACAGCACGGCGTTCCCAAGGCTCCAGAGCGCTCTTCCATGAGCGTCTTCCGACCCCATCTCTTCTACCCACCGCCGGTCGTAGGTCATGAAATTGCGAAACCTTCCCTTCTCAATGTCAAAGGCATACTGCAGAAAACCGAGATAGTTATTGGTGAGATAGTCCAGGTCCAGGTCTCGTCCGCCGGCAAGCGGATATACTTTTGCCATGGCAGCAACAATCAAGGCTCTGGCGTTATCGTCGGTGCAGTAGCCGTGATGACGGTTGGGAACAGTGTGGACGGCGTGCTGGAGAATGCCGGTATCGTCGGTGAGCATTATCATGTGATCGAGCTTCAGCTCGGGGAGCTTGAAATTGGTAACTGTTTTAACGTTTTCTACATACGTATGTCTCGGACGCGGTGAACGTGCACGATTCGCCCTCACCTCGTTGAAGACCTTTAGATATGCTGCGGCCACTTCTTTCCACACCGCGTCCCTGGAGAACAGGTAGGCCTTTTTTCGCATGGCATTACGACTTGCGTCATCATCCAGAATGCGTGTGATCTTTTCCGCCAAAGCTTCGGAGTCCTTGAAGGGTACAATGACTCCCCTTTCCTCCGCCAGCATCTCGGATGCATACCAGTACGGTGTTGAAATAACCGCTTTCCCGCTTCCCATCGCGTAGGCGAGGGTTCCGGAGGTTATCTGGGCTTCCTCCAGGTAGGGGGTTACATATAAATCGGCACAGCCGAGGTATTCACGCAATTCCTCCAATTCGACAAATCGATTCTGAAAAATCACCTGTTTCCCGAGATCAAGCTGCTGTACCATTTGCTGCAGCCTTATACGGTACTCTTCTCCGAATGTCCTGATTACATGGGGATGTGTCGCTCCGAGGATTATATACACGATTTCCGGGTGTTTTTGCTTCACCGCCGGAAGGGCCTGCAGGACGTATTCAATTCCTTTCACGGGAGAAAGGAGGCCGAAGGTCAAAATTACTTTCTTCCCTTCCACTCCGAATTGATCTTTGTAGTAGTTGGAATCAACAAACGACATATCCGGTATCCCGTGATGGATAAAGGCGACCTTTTCTTCCGGAACACCGTATATCTCCTGCAGCATATCGACTGCTTTCCGGCTCATTACTATCAGCTTGTCAGAAAGGGCAGCCAGCTTCACCATAACGTCCCGATATTCAGGAGAGGGTTCCTTCAGAACCGTATGCAGCGTCGTTACCACCGGCATCCGCAGTTCTTCCAGGAGTTTTAATAAATGACTTCCGGCGGTCCCCCCGAAGATACCGTACTCATGCTGTACACAGACGATGTCGGTATGATTCACACTGAGGAATTCTGCGGCTGTACTGTATTCGGAAAGTTTATTCTGATTGATCTCAAAGCGTACTTTTTCGGGATATGCGTATCCCTCTGGTTTGTCATTCATGGCGACAGCCCAGCAATTCGCATGGGGTGCTTCTGCAGAGATTGCTTCAGCCAGATCGGTAGTGAAAGTCGCGATACCGCACATGCGAGGTAAATAGTTGCCGATGAGGGCAATCGACTTGATCCCCTCGTGGCTTTTAAAGGCAGGCGTCATTGGTTACCCACTATACTAACATTTCTTCAAGATAAGCCGCTGCAAGATATGAGGAAGAAAGAAAAATCCGGACCTTTTCAACTAGATACTATAATTGCCCCACTGTCAAGATCCATTTCAGGCAGAGCCTTCTGCATCAGTCTGGTCAGGTCGTGGGGGCTGATGGCGGTGAAAAAATCGGAACCTCCTAAAATGCCGGCCGCCTGGTATTGCGGCGACAGCGACTGAGGCCGCCCGGAGTGATGGACCGGGTTAGCGCCCCGGAGCGGCGCTGCCCTGGTAGCCGCTACTGCCCCGTGATCCGCTACTGCTCCGTGTACTCCAGTACCTCCCGGGACACATACTCCAATACCACACCGGCCTGCTCGAACATCTTCTCTGACTCTTCGGCGGCGTGATATCTTTTTTCACAGACCACCCGGACAATCCCGCAGTTGATGATCAGCATGGCGCAGGTGCGGCAGGGGGTCATCCGGCAGTAGAGTGTAGCGCCGTTGATGCTGACCCCCAGCTTCGCGGCCTGGCAGATGGCGTTCTGTTCGGCGTGGACCGTGCGCACGCAGTGCTGGGTGACATGACCGTCTTCGTGAACGACCTTCTTCAGCTGATGCCCCACTTCGTCACAGTGGGGAAGCCCCGCCGGCGAGCCGACGTACCCGGTTACCAGAAGCTGCCTGTCCCGGGCGATAACGCATCCGGAACGGCCCCGGTCGCAGGTTGCCCTCTGGCTGATGGCGTCGGCCACCTGCATGAAGTACTCGTCCCAGGAAGGTCTCACGTGTTTTTCACTCATGCCGCCATTATACGGCGAGGGTGAGGACAGGGCAAGGAGAAAAAGGCGCCAAAGTGCCAAGGCAATACCGGAACGAAGGCCGGATCGGGCGGCCTGCTGGTCCCCGCGTCCGCTGCCTTCATCGCTGCAGTCCTCACAGCCTTCATCGCGGCGATCCCCGCGGTCTTTTCCATGGCCGGCCTGTCAGCCGGCCGGATCGTACCAGGCTGTAGACATCATAATCGCAAATTCCAAGCGATAAAAGTCACTTGCTATATCCGCAATCTAAAAAAACCGCGGCCTTCCTTACGGAAGACCGCGGCTCGTTTGCCTGGTTTGTAGCGGGCACTATAAGCGCTGTTTCTTCAAGCCGCCCGATGCGTCTGATGCGTCCGACGCGCACGCTCAGCCCGGAGATCCGGACTAATAGTACAGATCCACGAAGGACTTGTTGGCCCCCGGGGCGCCGATCATCGGCAGCTTGCGGGTGACCATGGTCCGGGAGAGGTTCTCCACTTCTTCGCGGGAGATCTCCTTGATTTCGCCGACGGCCAGGGCCGAGAGGATGGTGATCGCGCTGATCTCGATCATGTCGATGATGTGCATCAGCCTGGTCAGGTCGTGGGCGCTGATGGCGGTGAGACCGT
>JBNGED010000134.1:0-6563 GCA_049975605.1 Sediminispirochaetaceae bacterium
GAAATTTCCCAGTAGGAGGCTCCGGCTGCGAGGGCGGCCCCGGCCGCGCCGGCTGCAGCACTCGTTGCCGACCCGGCACCGATGTTCGCGCCTGCCGCGGCAGCTGCACCAGCGGCGCCTGTCATGGCCACCGCACCAACCCTGGTCAGCGACGCAGCATACGAGGCTGCGTACCACACGGGATAGCCTGCCATCACCGCCAGGAAGGGAATCCCCAGCGGGATAAGCCGTCGCCGTTCGGAGGCCGTCTTCGGCGGCACCTTGGCTACGACCTCCGGCGGCATCCGGTGCAGCCACATCCTCGGATCGAGGGCGAGAGTGGCGTACAGGTACACCGACAGCACGAGATTGTAGATCAGAATGTGGGAAAACAGACTCATTTGTCCTCCTTTCAATCTTTAACTACCACAAAGCTTAGGGATTATCCCCTCTCGGCGAGTGCGAGGCAATATCCGCCCTGAAAAAAACAGGAAAAATCCGGCCCTCAGCGGGGTACTTTTTCCCTAACCATAAGCTTTGTGGTACTATGTGGGATGACCAACGATCAGATCAAGGAACTCTTACAGAATATACGCCCCTGTGATGTCGATTTTTCGATAGTCCAGTCCGGCAAGAAGAGCAAACGGGTCAATGGCCTCTACAAGCCGGAGACCCGGGAGATCATCCTGCACAACCGCAATTTCACCAGCGACAACCTTCTGATCTACACGGCCATTCACGAGTACGCCCACCACATCCACTTCTGCTCCGATACCCCGCCGCGCAGCAGCCGGGCCCACACCCGGCAGTTCCGCAATATTTTCCACACGATGCTCAACCAGGCCGAGGAGCAGGGAATCTACCGGGGCGTCTTCGAGCTGGACCCGCGCTTCGCCGAGCTGACCGAGCGGATCCGTTCCACCTTCATCGAACCTCACGGCAGCCTGATGAAGGAATTCGGCCGGGCCCTCCTGGAAGCCGAAGAGCTCTGCGAAGAGATCGGAGTACGGTTCGAGGATTACATCAGCCGGGTCCTAAGCGTCGACCGGCTGGAGGCACAGCACATCATGCGGGTCTCCAGGTCGGACCTGCCCGCCGGGATCGGCTACACCAACATGAAGACCCTGGCCCGGATCAGGGACGATGAGATGCGTCAGGAGGCACTCGAGAAGCTGCAGTCCGGTTACACCCAGGACATGCTGCGGGAGCAGGTTCTTGTGAAAAAAAAGGATTCCCGGCCCGAAGATCCGATGGAGACCCTCACGCGGGAGAAGCAGCGGATCCTGAAGACCATCGACACCCTCAAGGGCCGTCTGGAAGAGATCGAGAAAAAAATGGCGGATTTGTAGGGGGGCGCCGGCGCGGACCGTGCCCCGGAATGCGGACCGTGCCCCGGTGGGCCCGGTAAACCTGCCCCGGCTATTGCATCAGCACGTTGCCGGTTTTTTCAAAACAGAGAGTGGCTACCGTTCCGTTGTCGCTCTCCAGGGTGAAGACGGCATCGATCTGACTGCACAGGTTCTGCACGAGCAGCAGTCCCAGAGAATCTGAGGAAGCTGGATCGAAATCTTCAGGCAGTCCCTTCCCGTTGTCCCGGACTAACAGGCAGTACTGAGTATCGGTCTCCTGGAAAGAGAGCTCGATCTTGCCCTCGCTGTCTGTCGACAGCCCGTGTTCGAGACTGTTGGTAATGAGTTCGTTGATGATGAGGCCGAGGGGCACCGCCGCCGCGAGGCTGATGTGGAAAGACGGAATGCTGATGTAGCTGCGGACGGGGAGCTGAGAGCGGTTGTAGGTGTCGATCAGGTGGGCGGAGAGGTCCTCAAGGTAGGTGTCGAGATAGATACCGGAGAGATCTTCGGTGTTGTAGAGTTTCTCATGGATCAGTGCCATGCTCTCCACCCGGCTCTTGCTGTCGGTGAGGTGCTTTCTGACCGTGTCGTCGTCGATGAAGGAGGTCTGCAGGCTGAGAAGGCTGGCGATCACGTTCAAGTTGTTCTTGACCCGGTGGTGGACCTCCTTGAGGAGGGTCTCTTTTTTCTGCAGGTCCTCCCGGATGATCCGTTCGGCCTCTTTCTGCCCGGTAATGTCCTGAATGATGAGGATAACCGACCGGTATTCCCCGTAGCGGACGGTGTTGAACTTCAGCCTCAGATAACGGTCCCGGAGCGTCACATCCTCCTGGTCGCCGAGAATATACTCATCGCCGTTCATGGTGTCGAGGACCGCTTCTATCCGGTCCGCCGTCTCTTTGGGAAAAAGCTGGGGCAGGTACGAGGTAATCAGGTCGTCCCTGGGAGTGTCGAAGAGCTGCAGCGCCGCATCGTTGGCGAAGATGACCCTGCAGGAATTGCTGAGCTCGATGAAACCGTCGGTGATACTCGACAGGAGCACTTCCATGTGCTGCTTCGCGAACAGCAGCTCCTTGGTGATATCCCGGTTGTATATGTGGTCCAGCCCGACGATTCCGTCCCTGTAGTGGGAGGTCTTTCCCTGTTCGACGTCCTCCACCAGGGCGAGGAGGTAGTCCTTCATGATCTTGAAGGGGATCTTAGCAAGGTATGCATCGGCCAGCTCGGAGTAGTCGAAGTTCCGTTCTTCCGCGGCGATGGCGGAGATGATGACGATGAAGCTCTGCCTGGTCCGTTCGTTGGCGCGGAAGAGCCGGCATAATTGCTTACCGTCGATCTGCGGCATGACCAGGTCCACGAAGATAATGTCCGGGACGGTCCGCCTGATCGAGTCGAGGGCTTCGAGGCCGCTCTCAACGGTCTCTACCGAACGAGTGTCCCCGGACAGGACCTCCTTCATGAACTCCAGTACCATCGGGTTGTTGTCTACTATTAGAATCCTGGTCATATCGTCTCCTCGAACTCCGCCTTGATTATATTGTACTCCTCGAAGAGGCTGTCGGCCATCGATCGCAGCTGTTCCATCTCTCCATCATCTGCAGCGTGCTGCATCTCCTCCGCTTTGAGCGAGAGGACCGTGAACTCGAGGTTCGCCGCCGCGCCCTTGATGTGGTGGGCCCGGCTGCGGATCTCCTCCCGCTGCTCCGTCTCGAGCGCTTCCCGGAGCTGCATCGTGTCCTTTTCCATCGTTTCGAGGAAGAGTGAACACAATCTCCGGTAGGCATCAACGCTGATACCGATTTCATCAGCCGCCGCTTCAATGTCAATCATGGTCTAAGAATATTCAATATAACCAATAATGTAAATCCTTGACCACCGATATGCATACGTTCTATTATTTTTTCATGCAGCTCTCAGATTACAGCCTGACAGCGCTTTTTGCATACAGTCTGAAAAAGTACGATGATGCGCCCTTCCTCTCCTATGTCGAGGGCCCCGTTCTCAATTACTGGCAGTTCGCCCGCCTGGTTGCAGCGCTGCACTGTTTTTTTCGGGAAAAAGGAGTCCGCCGGGGCGACCGTATCCTGACCATTTATGTCGTTTTATAATGTGGAATAGTGTTTTAAAAATAGAAACAATGCGTTGACAGCTCAACCAAGTTGAATTACCATGAGGTGTCATTTATTCAATTCAAGAGGTTACATATGAGAATACTGGTACTCAATCCGAACACGTCCAGGCTGGTGACCGAAAAGATCGAGAAGGTCATTCGAAAGGTGGCGAGGAAGGATGTAGAAGTTGTGGTGGACTGTCTCGAACACGGTCCGGAGGTCCTCGAGTCCTACTACGACGAGGCCCGGGCGACGCCCTACAGCATCGAGAAGGTGCAGCAGGCCAACCGGGACGGTTTCGACGCCGTCATCATCGCGGCTTTCTGCGATCCGGGAATCGAGGCGCTGAAGGAGATCTCCGACATTCCGGTCTACGGCACCGAGGAGGCGGCCTTCTCGGCGGCCCTCCTGCTGGGGAACAAGTTCGCCATCCTGACGGAGAAGAAGCAGAAGGAGTCGGTCAAGGCCCAGCATGTCCGCAAGCTCGGACTCGAGAGCCGTTTCGCCAATGTCCGGGCCCTCGGGATGGGAGTGGTGGAGATCGCCGAGGATGAACGGAAGGTGATCGAACGGGCGATCGAGCTGTCACGGCTGATGATCGACGAGGACAAGGCGGAGGTGATCATCATGGGCTGCGCCTCCATGGCCGGCTACTCGGCAGAGCTGGAGGAGAAGCTGCAGGTGCCGATCCTCGATCCGGTAAGTGTTGCATACAAAATGGTCGAAGGACTGACGGAGCTTGGTATCCGTCACTCCAAGATCGGGCTCTTCGCCCGGCCGGCTGAACAGAAGTGGAGCTGATTTTTTTTCAATACAAGAATGAAGGAGAACCAAATGGCAGATTACTCAGTTAAAAAGATTCATCATCTCGGGTTCGTGGTGCACGATCTCGACAAGACCCTCGAGAAGTGGGAGGCGCTCTTCGGCGTCAAGGCGGAGATCTGTGAGAAGCCGGAACTGAACGTCCGCTACGGGGCGCTGGAGATCGGCGGAGTGAGCTTCGTCATCAACGAGTCCACGAAGCCCGGCAGCCGGTGGGAAAAGTTCCTTGAGGAGCACGGGGAAGGACTCGAGCACGTGGCCCTGGAAGTGGACGACATCGACAATGCCTCCGAGGCGGCGCAGGAGCGTGGCTTCGAGCTGCGATTCGACCAGCAGAAGCTGATCCACGGCCTGATGACCAACTTCGTAGAAGGGATGGGAGTCACCGATGTCGAGTTCATGGGTCCCGTTAAGAAGGCGTAATATAATATCATAATGTGAAATGGTATTCCAAAAATATTTGACCAGGCCGGGGTATACGGTATAGAATAGAGATACAGGAGGCGAACCGAATGAAAATAATGGTGATCAACCCGAACAGCTCGAAAGAGATGACCCACAGCATCCGCACTGCTCTGGAAAAAATAAAGCGGCCGGATACCGAGCTGACCGTAACGTGTCCCGACAAAGGACCGATAGAGATCTCATCCGCCTACGACGAGACGCTGGCGGCCTTCTACATGATGGACATCGTCCGCAAGGCCAATCAGGACGGCTACGATGCGGTCATCGTGGCCTGTTTTTCCGATCCTGGTCTGGTTCCGGCCAAGGAGATCTCGGACATACTGGTGGTCGGCATTCAGGAGGCTTCGATGCACGTCGCGTCGACCCTTGGATACAAGTTTACCATACTGACCCCCGGCGCGAAGCGGATCCCCAGCAAGTATAACGACGCCTGGCGGAACAAGCTTCCGTACAACCTTGCTTCCGTTCGGCCCCTGGGTCTGACGGTGACCGAGACGGACGCGAATCCCGATCTGGCCCAGAAACGGATCCTCGAAGTGGCCAAGACGGCGGTGGAAGAGGACAACGCGGAAGTGATCGTTCTCGGCTGCGCCGGAATGGTCGGCTACGCGGAGAAGGCGGCGAAGGAGCTCGGAGTGGTGGTGATAGATCCCACTTCGACGGCTTTCAAGTACACGGAGGCCCTGGTGGACCTCGGCCTGACCCATTCGAAGCGGGCCTTGTTCGCACAGCCCTCGGACAAGGAATACCTATAGGCGTATTTTTTCATGAAAAAAAGAGGCGCCCCGCCGGCTGAATCAGCCGCTCCGGGGCGCCTTTTTATTGCCCTTTATATTGCAGGGTAGTGCGGGGCGCATGTCCATGTAACGGTCTATTTGTATTCCTTCTCGGGAGGCGTAGAGAAGATTCCGCGCTTGGAGTGGACCACCCCCGCGTCGATCATTCCTTCGGTGATCTTCAGGGTCACCGAGGAGGGATCGAGGACCGTCACGCCGAGGGAGCGGGATATCTCGTCCGCGTATCCCAGCATGGCGGCGCAGCCCATGATAATCACTTCCGCCCCGTCCTCCTCGACGGCCTGCTTGGCGACCTCCAGGATCCTTTTCTTCGCCCGGTCCGGGTCGGAGTCCACTTCGCTCACCTTCATCGCCGTCGTGCGCACGGAGGAGAGCCACTGCTCCAGCTTGTAGTGGCGGACCTCCTGGTACTTGTTGGGTATCAGGTTCCCCACGGGCGTGAGAATCGAGAAGCTGGCCCCCAGCATGGCGGCGATGTGCAGGACCGTCTCTTCGATTCCGTTGACGATGATGCTGGAGATCTCCCGGGCTGATTCGAGACCGGGATCGCCGAAGCCGTTGATGATAACGCCGTCGTAGCCCTCATCGTTGGCCCGTCTGACCAGCTTGAGCACTTCGGGAATTGCGAGGGAACGGTCGTAGCTCGATTCGATCGTGAGGGGACCCTTCTCCGCGCACACGACGGTCAGTTCGGTGTCGCTGCGTTTGATCTTGTTCATGGCCGTCCGGATGTGCTCGGTCATCGACTCGGACGTGTTGGGATTTATCACCATAATCTTCATTGTATCTCTCCTGTTTCGGGGTTGTAGGTATGTCATTATAGTGAATCATCTCCCTGCCGGCGTCAAGGAAATTCACCCGAAAATGCACGCTGTTTCACAATACGGCACAATTTTTTAATATTTAAGGCCTGCACATGCTTTCACATGATGGAATAATGTTTCAATATTTAGAAAAAAAATTGACAGTCTTGTATTACGATGTAATACAGGCTGTCCCGCAACATAGGCGAAAAATCGATTATATCCCGGCGGATA
>JBNGED010000135.1:0-3465 GCA_049975605.1 Sediminispirochaetaceae bacterium
CGGGCAGGCAACCCGTTGACGGCCGCGATCGCCTCGTCCGCATTCCCGAGGGCCATCAACGCCCAGCTTTTCAAAATGGTTTCGAACATATTCAAGTCCGGACCGATCGCCGCGGCCGCGTCCAGCGCCTTCTGAAATTTTCCACGCACGACAAGCACCTGCAGCCGTTTCCGCTTGAGTTCCCGGTTGTCGGGAGATAGCCGCAAACCCGCATCGACCGCCGCTTCAGCCGATTCGATCTCCTGGGGCCGGGCAAAATCCTTTACCTTATTCAAGGCGGCCCGGGCCGCTTCATAGCGGGACTGACCGGTCTCGTACTGATTCTGGACCGTGTCGTACTCCCGTTTGGTAACGCTGCCCTCTTCATACAGACTCCGAATACGGTCCCACTCCTTCTTTGCCAGTTCGAGGTTCTGTCGCGCCTGGGCAAGCTGGGCCTCCGCCTGCTGGATATCTTCACTTCGGGCGCCTTCCCTGAGCAGTTCCAGCTGTGCCCGGGCCTGTTTTTCCCGGCTCAGGGTCTGCTGCAACCGGTAATCGAGTATCGTGTGGTCCAGCTCCGCAAGAAGGTCCCCCTCGCGCACCCTGCCGCCTTCTTCCGCGGCAATGCGGTCAATGGTACTCGACAGCAGAGCGGATACCTGGACCTCTCTGGCTTCGATCGTACCGGTACCGTCTACTTCTCCGTTCCCTGCGCCGCAGCCGCTCACGAGTACAATAACTGCCGCCGCCAGGATGATTTTATTCGATAAAGATGCCTTCTTTTCCATGCAGTTCCTCCAAATTAACTGGTTTCATCGGGTAATTGAGCTCCTCATACCTCTCGGGAATAAAAAGTCCGCCGTATATGAGATCAATAAAAGACGAAAAGATCGAATGCAGAGAACGCCCCTGGCGCAGCAGATATTCCGGCCGCAGGACCTGGGTGATTATGCTGACCAGAAGGAAAATGACCATGTCCATATCCAGCGAATCCCGAAGGTACCCTTCCCGCTGGCCTTCACGCAGGAGCGCTCCGATCTTCCCCAGTATTCTTTCCCTTCTGAACGTGTCGATCAGCTCCCAGGCTTCCGGAAGGTATTTGTGTATGTCCTCCATGAAGACGAGGTTGATACTTCCGATCTGAACGCTGAGAACCGACAGCATGCCTGTGAACTTCGAGTCGAAGGACCTGGTATCATCTTCCAGCACCCTGTCAATGTGACGGCCTACTCCTTCCAGATTGGCGTCGAGGGCCGCAAGCACGATTTCATCCTTGCTGGAGAAGTATTGATAGAGGGTCTTTTTGCTGATCCCGAGAGCGCCGGCTATTTCCTGAGTGGTGACCCGGTTGAACCCTCTGGCGAAAAAGAGACGCAGCGAGGTCTTCAGTATTCTCTTGCGTACCGCTTCATCCGCTTCCATAGCACCTCCGTTTGATGCAACAGGTAAATACTATGGAAACTATAGTAGTTTCTTTGGTTTCCGTCAATCGAAGAATGATTTTTTTGAAATTTTTGTACCTGGGAAAAAATCTGCGTGTAAAGTCCTACCTAACGGACAAAACCGCCGAAGGTGATGTTGCCGTTGTCCATCATCCTCTGAAGCCTGCGCTTTATCCAGTTCCGAATGTGGAAGCGTGTAAAAGGAATCAGGATCAGAATCCCGGTTATGTCGGTCAGGACGCCCGGCGTGATCAGCACTACCCCCGCGGCGAATATCAGAAGACCGTCCAGCATGTCCTCGGCGGGAAAGCGGCCCATCTGCATTTCGCTCTGGATCCGGCCCCAGACATGAAAGCCCTGCTGACGGGCCAGATAAGCACCGAGTACGCCCGTGCCGATTACGATCAGAACCGTCGGCAATGCACCGATCAGTCCGCCGATTTTTATCAGGAGATAGAGCTCCGCGAGGGGTATCAGGGTAAACATCAATAACAATCTGCCGAACATAAGTTTCCTCCTCTACTCCCACCTCGGGCTGACGACGCTCCCCGTCTCAGGCCTGTTTTCCACCCTTAAATAGACAGGTATCTCATTCCGCAGCTGTTCGAGATGGGAAATAACTCCTACGACACGGTTCTCCCGGCGTAAAGATTTCAAAGTTGTACAGACTTCCTGAATCGACTCCTGGTCCAGGGCCCCAAAGCCTTCGTCGATAAAGAAGAATCCCTCTTTATTTTGCTGAATACTGTCCGCTAATGCAAGGGCCAGGGAGAAGGAGGCCTGGAACAGCTGACCTCCCGAGAGTGTTTTGACCGATCGGGTTCTCCCGCCGTTCAGAAAATCCCGGATCACGAATTCATTTTCCTCGTTCACCTCAAGACGCATGTGTTTATGGGTCAAATGGAAAAAACGGGAATTCGCAAGACTGCACAGTTCGTGCAGATACCGTGTGGCAACGAAGTCGATGAAACCCTTGCCCTTGAACAGAGAAAGGAGAATGTTGAAGTTGTCGATACGTTGATTTACCTGTTTCAGTTCCATCTCCAGCTGCTTCTTTATCTCCAGCTGGTCCGACAGATCGGTACTTCTTCGCTTCAATTCTCCCTTCGTTTCAGTAAGCTCGGATACCCTGTGTTCGGCCGTTGTAAATTCCTCCCGTATTCGGGTGTGCTCCTGCTGATCGTATTCGTCTTCGAAGGTTCCGAGCTTCTTCCGCAGCTCCTCGATACGCCGGGTCACAGCCTCATGCTTCCGGAAGAAGGACTCGATTTCCTGACGTTCTTCCTCCTGATCGATTTCCCGGGACAATACCATACGGACGGCATGCAGCGAATCGTATTGACTTGAACGCAGCAGCTCTCTCAGCTCGCGGCTCAGTCCGGCGATCCGGTCCGAGGCTGCGGAGCAGTATGAACGCTTCTGTTTTATGGCGCCCCGAAGACGGTTCAGCTGCTCGATAATATCCTGCTGGTCCTGTTTAAGCTGCCGGTAGTTGCTTTCGAGCTCTGCGTACCCGGTCTCGAACTCCTCTACAGCCGACTTGATCTCTTCATCCGTCGATCTGCCGTATGTTTCTTCTATATCAGGGGCTATACTCTCTCTGAGCCCCTTGATCTTCTCCTGTATCCGGATCCTCTCCTCATTCTCCTTCTCCTGAGCGTCGCGGAGGTTTTTCAGCTCTTCCGACACCTCTTTCAGGGTCCCGTCGAGCTGCTTCATTTGAGCCGCCATGCTCGTCGACTGCTTCTGCGCTTCTCCGGCCTCCCTGGAAGCTTCATTGAATCCCTCTTCATCCTCCGGATCGAATTCCGGCCAGCTGAATCCGCTCAGATGGTTCTGCAGATCTCCGTCAGCGGCAGCAATCTCTTCTTCGATACGGTCCTTCTGTTTGCGGCTGTCCGACAGCCGGCTGAAAAGCCCCTTGATGTCACCCCGGGAGGAAAGAAGCTTGTCGCGCAGCTGTCTCAATTGCGTGAGCAGCGACCCGATGGGAGGAACCGGCCCGGAACTGTCTTCCGTCCTTCCTTCGGCAGTATCCTGC
>JBNGED010000135.1:3475-6555 GCA_049975605.1 Sediminispirochaetaceae bacterium
CATGATCCAGATGGAGCGGTGCGGGATGCTCCATCGCCCCGCACAGGGGACAGGGCTCTCCATCCTTCAGCTCCCTGCTGTAGGAGAGAAGCAGGCGCTGGGCATCGTCCCGGGCACTCTCTTTTTCCAGCTGAGCCATGCGCTTCTGTACCTTCTCCATCACCTCATCAAAGGGAACCCGGTGGAAATCCGGCTGCGGCAGACCAGCTTCCTTCCGTATGCTCTCCAACAATTGCGAGACGGTCTCCTCGATACCTGCGGCGGCGGCAAGGTCGAGAGTTCCAACGAAATCACTCAGTTCATCCGCTCCGAGAAGAACAGCCCTTCTGCGGTCTTTGATCAGTTCATCAACAGCATCCAGATTTTTTCTTTTATCCCCGATGACGTGCTGCAGACCGCGGCGGTCCGCATACCACTGGTAAAGACCCTCAGTGCGTATATAGAAGCCGGTTTTTTCACCAACGGCGTCGATACTATTCTGAAGCTGCTGCTTCTTTTCATGCATCTCTTCGACAGCCGCGTTCTTTTCCCGGTATTTCTCCCTGTTCAGCTCCTGCTGCTCCATTATCTCCCGTTCCCCGGCTTCGGCGCCGCGCAGATCCATTAACATTGAAACCTGCCGGGCTTTTTCCAGGAGCTGATCACGGCTGTCGTACATCGGCTGTATTTCTGAAAGTGCCTTTGAAATCCTCTGCTCATCATCGTTGAATCGACCTTCCGTACCGAGGTCCTCCTTCAATTCCCGACGGGCGGTGCGGTATTCTTCGATTCTCTCTTCAAGGTTCTTCAAGGCGGGACGGAAGCGGGTAAAACAATCGATATACTCTTCGAGCGCCTCGCGCCTCGCGCTCATTTCCCGTCCCCTGCTCTGTAACTGTATCTCTTCTTCATGGAGGTCCTGCAGTTCCCGGTGTATACTGAACATCTCATCAAACTGATGAAGACGGCGCTGGAGCTCGGATTTCGTTACGCCGCACTGTTCCAATAGCGCTTCAGTCTCCGACAGTTCTTTTTTCAGACTCCTGAGCGCACCTGCGTTTACATCCGCAAGCTGATCGAGCCTGCCCTGGAGGATGTTTCTCCGTTCAAGGCTTGCCCCCATGAGCCGTTTGGCAGGACTGTAGAGGTCGTACCGGTCCAGGTGGAAGAGCTCCTGCATCATGTCCCGCCGTTTGGCAGGCTGAAGCTGCAGGAACTCCTGGAATTTCCCCTGCGGTATGATTATCGTTCGGAAAAAATTCCTGTACCCGATTCCCAGTACATCTTCCGCTGAGACGCTGTTCCCGGCGTCATTCAGCGGGACCCACTCCCCGTCGGTACGGCGATATACCCGCCGCTTGATATTTCTCACCTCATTGAAATTCCTTCTGTTCCTGTCCCCTTCCATGGTGAACAGGTATTCATCTCCCTCATGGAGGCATCGAAAGCCGATGCGCAGCGAATTCGACTGGAGGTTCATGAGGTTGTAATTTTTCTTCTCCCGTCCGCTCAGTCTATCGCTCTCGCCGTAAAGGGCAAGACTGATTCCGTCCAGAATCGTCGATTTCCCGCTGCCGACTGGTCCGAATATTCCGAACAGTCCGGCTTCGATGAAGGGAGAAAAATCAATATTCGTCTTCAAGCGGTAGGAGTACAGCCCTTCGATGGAAAGTTCCAGGGGTATCATACGCCGCCGCCCCCGCTCAGCCCGGCATCCTTCTCCTCAGCGTTCAGACCGTCTTCCTCCGGCTCCGGCTCTCTCCCTGGCTCCACATCCTCCGCATCCTCCGCTTCCTCCTGTCCCGCCATCACTTCGTTGAAAAGCTCTACCAGATCCCGGGGCGGAGAACTTCCGCCGTACTTCGCCGCGAAGTAGGCGCCGAAGAGCTCCTGTATCGGCCGGTTGACGTCGATATGTGCCCCTTCCTCCTCCTGAACGACCGAGGCAAGCTCCGGGACGAGGGTCAGAAGACGGGGATGGGCTTCATAGAGCCGTCTGCGGTCCTTCGATGAGAGATAGGTATCCAGTTCGATCGTCATCTCGACGAAGGGTTCCTGATTTTTTTTCAGCCAATCGAGGGCATTCTCCACGCCCCGGACCCGCGGACGGAGGATCGAACGTCCGCTCCTTAATTCAACTTCGTGAACGATCGCCTCCGTTCCCGGCTCGAGATCGACACAGAGTACATACTTCTTCTGCTCGGCCTCGCTCTTCGAATAGGCCAGAGGACTCCCCGGATACCATACCGGAAAGGGATCGTGCATAACCCGCTGCTTCCGATGGAGATGGCCGAGAGCAGCATACTGGGTCCCGGCGGGAAAGGAGCCCGCGGGAACCGGCGGCAGTCCGCCGGGATAGAGGATCGGCTTCTCATCCTCGGGTTCAATGAGTTCGCTTGTCTGAGTATTATTCTCATCGCCGTCGCCATCGCTTCCGCTGCTGATGCAGAACATATGTCCCAGCAGGATATTGACGCTGTCGCTGCTGAAGTGAGATTCGGCGGCACGCTTCCAGAAAAGCGTCAGCTGCTGCACGACGTCCTGATCCGCGCCATCAGGTTTTTCCAGATCTCTAAAAACCTGAAAAAACCGCCGTTCGTTGGCATAGGGAGTGGCGATGATATGAACCGGGGGAGTCTCATCGTCCGGAAAGATCAGCCGCAGAAGCCCCCGATGGGGAAACTCTATCCGTACATTCCCGTCGGTTGTAAAACCCGGCAACTGCAGATTCGGATAACCCGCCAGCACTATCCCGTGAAGCCGCGCCAGAGGGTCCGGCGCCTGAATTGTATCGGCCGAATCATGATTTCCCGCAATAGCGATCACCGGCCTTCTCCCGTTGAGACTCAGTCTTTTCAGAGTCGCATAGAAGAGTTCCTGAGCTTCGACCGGAGGAACGAAGGAATCGAACAGATCGCCCGTTATCACGACCAGGTCCACTGTCTGCCGGTCCGCAATTTCGACTATTTCATCCAGGACCTGACGCTGCTCTTCAATACGCGAGAACTGGTTCAGTCTTTTTCCCAGATGCCAATCTGAGGTATGCAGAATCCTCATTGAACGGGACACCTCAATGGACCATCATCAGCTCAGTATAGATC